>BEHN01000009.1 GCA_002898535.1 bacterium HR11 | reverse complement strand
GATGTGGGTCTCCCGAATCCGGTCCCCGTGCTCCCTCAGCACGACGACCAGGTCCGGTTGATACACCGTGTCCTCCGACAGCTTCACGTCCGTCGGGGCAAAAAAGACCTCGCCAAGACCTCGACTCTCTATGACCTCGATGAAGGTAATCCCCAGACGCTTGCTAATACGCTGATGTCGTATGTTAGGCGCCGGACTCGGCATGGGAACCCCCCGGACGAGTTGCCAGTATCCCGGCTGGCCTTCCGCCCACCGGCGAAAGTCCTCATAGCGCTCAAAACGAATCGTCGTCTCCGCCTCGATCTGCCGAACCATCCCGGCCGACTCCTCGGGACAGGCAGGATACAGGATGCAGGCTACGAGGTGCAAGATACGGAAAGGGGGAATGGGGAATGGGGAATGAGGAATGGGGAATGGGGGGCGGGGCCTCGGTGACGCCTCTTCCGAAGTGACGGAGTGATGAAGGGACGAAGTGATGGAGTAACAGAGCCGTTCGGTTGGGAGAAATGGTGCTCCCCTCAGGGAAAACGATGGCCCGGCGATCTCGATTTTTCAAGCTTGTTAAGGATGACACCGCCATCCCTGGCGGTGTTCAGAGGGGATGACACCGGCATGACGGCCGGTGTCCCGAGGATAGACGCCCGTCGCCCGACCTGCCCACCTGCCCATCTGCCTATCTGCCCACCTGCCGACTGCCCATCTGCCCACCTGCCCATCTGCCGACTGCTTGAAACATCGTGCTTTCGTGGAGGTGCCCTTTCCGCTCTCCATCGCACTTCTCACCGCCCGAACGGCTCTGTTAGGCAGAGACGAATCAGGTACTTGGTTCGGTTCCGGTCAAAGGCCGGGGCCGGGCCTGGCGATTCACTCACCGGGACCCGGCACCCGGGACCTGAGACCGTGAAATGGTTAATATTCGTACCGGACGCCGACCCGGAAGACCCGCGGGGCGACGATCTCGGTGACCTTCCCGAAGCCGTCCAGATTCACGAAGCGCCGCTTGCCCAGAATCGTGTCGTTGTTCGTGATGTTGAAGCCGTCGACGGAGATGTACAGCCGCCCGTAGTCGGCCAGCTTGAACATCTTCTCGAGCCGGGCATTCAGCATCCAGAACGTCGGCAGACGGTCCTTGCCGAACTCGTTGGTCAGGACGTCCTTATCGCCGCAGTCGAACTCGTTGCACACGCCGAAAGCCGTCGTATCAAACCGGTACACGATGGGGATGGGGTAACCCTCCCGGGCCACGAGGGTCGCACCCAGGTTGATGTCCAACGGGAGCTGAACGACACCGCCGAGTTTGACCATCCAGCGGGAATTGGGCCAGATCTCCGTCTTGCCGGAACCAGCCGTCTGGTACGCCATGTCGGATTCCTTCAACTGCTCGAAGTTCGTCGGGTCGTAGTTGGCCCGGAAGGTCTTAAATTTCCGGTTCCAGTCTTGGAGCGTCACCGAACCCATCAGCATCCATCGCTGGCTCATCCGCTTCGTGAACCGCAGTTCCACGCCCCAGTACGTATTCTCATAGTCCGGTCGGTTCGTGTACAGGAATTCCTTCGGCACACCCTCACAAGTGTAAGCCCGGGGGTCTCCGAATTTCATGAATTCCGGCGGCACGACGGCATCCGGGATGGGCTCCCAACACCCGTAAATGTCGCCCTCTTCCAAGACGGGGAGGTAGGGGTACGGCCACGGGAAGTCCCAGAGACGGCGATAGTAACCCGTGAGACCGATACCCAGGTCCGTCAGGAGCTGGTGCTCGAAGCCGACCGTGAACTCCATCGTCTTGGGCGACTTCACCTTGGGATCGACGGCAAACAGGCTCCGGGCAGGGTTCTCCTGGTCGCAGGGGAAGGCCAGTAGTTGGTTGCAGAAAGCCAGGGGGCCGATTAGGGGTTCGTCCGGGTCCGCCCGGTGATTTCCGTTCACATCTGTAAATATGTAGATAGCCTCTCGGGCCGTGTTGCTCATGTAATAACCAGCGTCGACATCTTGTTCACTGGGATAGATGGCGAAGCTCCCCTTCAACAGCGTCTTGCCCGTCCCCAGGAGGTCCACGGTCGCCCCGATCCGGGGCGAGACCGTCGTCCAGGTGAACAGCCGCTGACCACCGGTGATGCGAACTTCGGTCAGGCCCAGGTCTTGCTGAAGCTTCGGGTGGGTCACCGGTCGGGCCGTATCGTTGAAGCCCTGGCGCTGGGCATCGACCCGGACGCCCAGATTCAGGACGAGCCGACCGACCGTATAGGTGTCCTGCAGATAGCCGGAAATCCGGTCCTTCCAATAGTCACTGAACGAAGGCGTCCCCAGGATGGCAAAGTACCGATTGGGGTTCGCTCGAGTCGGCCGTTGCAGGTAGGTCTCGCCCGTCCCGAAGCCCGACTCGGAGGTCACGTCCGCCCGCCGGAATTCGGCGCCGATCTTGATCTCATGGGAGCCGCCCAAGAACTCGGACCGATAGTAGATGGCCTGGCCCGTGAATTGCCACGTCGGCCGGTCTGTCTGGTAGTAGAGGTATGTCCCATGCCAGACGCGGGCCGCATCCTGCCAGGCGAAAGTCTGCCGACCGCCCTTGGGTTCCAGCTTGAAGCCCAGGCCGATGAAGGCGCCCTTCAGGGACAGGAACAGGTTGTCCGATGCAAAGAACTCGTCCTGGAGCTTGATGATGGGCGTCGGACCCGACTGGTCCCAGGTCGTCTCCGGCGGCCGCGTCGGACCCAGGCCACGGCCCTGTTTGGTCTTGTCGCCCCAGAAGAAGAACCCTTCCAGGGCATGCCGACCGAACTGAGCGTTCAGCTTGGCCGCCACGTTGTTCAACTGAGTCTTGTCGTGGGCCGCCACCTGCTCCGGGTCGTAGATGTCCTTCAGGAAGTCGGGCACGGGGCTGATGGGGTTCGTCGGGACCAGGAGGTCGATGCGGCTCCCACCGTAAGAGCCCCAGAACCACAGACGGTCCTTCACGATGGGGCCGCCGACGTTGACGCCGAAGTCCTTGACGTCCCACGTCTTGTTGCCACGGCTTCGAGGTATCCAAAGCTCGTCCCCGCTCTTCGTCGCATAGCGGACGCACTGACCGCCCGATTCCTCAATGCACTTGGTATTGTCCGAGCCCAGCTCATGAGTCGTCCAGTAGAAGCGACCGCCGCCGACGAACTTGTTGCCCGCCCGGCGCGTCACGAAGTTCAGGATGACGCCGCCCGTCAGGGCCTCGACGTCGTTGGAACCCGCCGTGATCTGCATCTCCTCGAAGGCATCGAAGTCATAGTACGTCGGCGAGGCCCCAATAGCGGCCGGGTCCGTGATGTTGACGCCGTCCAGATTCCATTGGTTGTCACCAAAGCCCGACCCCCGAGCAAAATAGTTCGACTGCTGGCCGGACTCGGAGCCGCCGACATTCTGTCGGTCGACCATCACGCCCGGCGCCAGCTCCAGCATGACCCAGGGGTCCCGGGCCGTCGGGAGTTCCTGGAGCACGTCCCGCGACAGGTTGGCCGCTATCTTCGTCGATTTGACGTCGACGACGGGCACAGCCCCCCGGACGACGACCTCCTCGGCCGCCCCCGGCCGAAGCGTCACGTCCACCTTTGTGTTCACGCCGACCAGGACGTTAATGTCGGACCGCACGACCGGTTGAAAGCCCTGAAGCGTAAACCGCAGGGTGTAGTCCGTCCCCGGCGGCAGGCTCGGGAACCGGTAGCTCCCGTCGACGTCCGTCACGGCCGTCTGCCTTGCCGTCACCGAGGACGTCAGCTCGACGGTCACCCCCGGCAGGGGATTCCCGTCGGGGTCCGTGACCGTCCCGTAGATGGCGCCCGTCCGGGCCTGGCCCCACACGAGGCCCGCCCCCAGGGCGACCCATAGCACACTGGCTACAGCTATCCAGCGTCGTAGCATCGACGTCCTCCCCCATTGGGATGGAAGGTATTGGGTATCGGGTGTTGGGGTTTGGAAAAGGACCGTCAGAATACACTCCAACCTCTGTCCCAATAGTCCTATCAAACTCCGTGCCACAACACGGATAGTTTAAGGTTCAATAATATTAGATACTTTACATCGTATAATCCCAAGAATTCAGTACACAGGATTGGATTGAATTAGATTAAGGTCCGAACGGACGGGTCCGGCGGCGTCCAAGAATTTGAATCCGGACCGCCGGGGTTCAAATTTTTGAATCCGGGTAGGCCCCCCAACCCTAACAGAGCCGTTCGGTTCGTGAGAATGGCGTCGGAACAACCCTTCCTAACGCCCGGGAAGCACGGTTTTTCAAGCATCCGGCAGATGGGCAGGTCGGCAGATAGGCAGATAGAAGCCGGGTGGGCAAGGATCAGCCCCAGGGCTTTTGGGACCATCTGCCCATCTGCCGAACTGCCTATCTGCCAAAGCTTGAAAACCGTCCTTCCCGAAGGGTCGAAAAAGCCGAATCCATGCGGATTTTCACGAACCGAACGGCTCTGCTATCAGGGGCACGCCTTATGCAGACGGTCGTAGGCCCGGAGGACCCGCTGGACGAACTGGCGCGTCTCGGCCGGCCAGGCGTCGGACGCCAGGCGGTCGACCCGGTCGAAGCCCGTATTGTAGGCCGCCAGGGCCTTCTGCACGTCCCCGCCGTACCGTTCCAGTAAGGTCCGCAGGTACCGGACGCCGGCCGCCACGTTCTGGACGGGGTCCCAGGGGTCCGTGGCGCCCATATCGAGGGCCGTCGAGGGCAGGAGTTGCATGAGGCCGACGGCTCCCTTCTCGGAGAAGGCCCACGGGTCGAAGCCCGACTCGGTCTCCATGAGGGCCGCCACCAGGCGTCCATCGAGGCCGTGGAGGACGGCATATCGCTCGACCAGGTCATCAAATGGGCCTGGGACACATGCGGCCGGCGCCGGTCGCCGGACCAGGCGGTTCACGATGACAGCCTGGAGAAGGGATTCGGATGGCGGATGGGGGTAGTGGGGATTCGGTGTCGGGTATCGGGCATTCCACTTCTTCGGGGGTCCAACACCGGCCTCTATCCCGCATCTCCCATCTCGTATCCCGTATCTCGCATCCTGTATCCCGCATCCCGCATCTCGCATATCCAGCCGGCCGATCCCGCTCAGGGCGAAGGCGGTGAGAGCCAAGAAGGCCCAGACAAAGCGCGGTATGAGGGATGCGGATGGCGGATTGCGGTGTGGGCCGTTCGATGTCGGGTACTTTGGGGCGGGTAGGAAGAAGGACCAAACATCCAGCGCCCAGCGTCGAACATCGATTCGCTTGGACTTTGCATCCTGCCTAATGGCGGACGGCGAATGGCGAACAGCGAATGGCGAACGGCGAATAGCACACGGGGCCATACTGCCTCCAATCGGTCTGCAGTCCAAGGTCCATGGTCTATGGGTCCATGGTCTTAGGGGGTTTTCACGGGTCAAAGCGCTCTGTCATCAGAGCCGTTCGGTTCGTGGGAGTAGCGCCCGATCGGCCTCTCCCACCGCCCGAGAAGCACGGTGTTTCCAAGATACAGGATACGAGATGCGGGATGTGAGATCCTCAGCCATCTACCCATCTGCCGACCTGCCCAGGAAATGGCGAACGGCGAATCGGGACCTCCTTCCCCATCTGCCGACCTGCCTATCTGCCCATCTGCCGACTGCCCAATGCTTGAAACGTCGTCCTCCCCGAAGGGTCCGAAAGGCCGAGTCCATCCGCATTCCCAGGAGCTGAACGGCGCTGCTATATGACCTGCCGTCGGGTGAGTTCGTCGATGGAGTGGAAGAACCGGAGGGGTCGGTCTGGGGAAAGGGTGATGGCGTCGGCCCCGACGGGGACGTTCTGGAAGTCCCGCTCGGTGACGTTCGTGTAAATCATGGACAGATCCAGGTCGAACCAATGGTGGCGCTCGACCAAATTTTGGAGGAAGCGGCGGACCCAGTCGTAGGTCAGGGGGATGGCCGGCCGGGCGGCCGGCTCGGGGCCTCGTCGGAAGAGGCGGCCCAGGTCGATCCCCAGGAGGCGGAAGGTCTGGGGCTTCGTCCGGTTGTACTTTTCAAAGAGCTCGGCGAATCGGGTCCGAAAAGCCGATTCGACGTAGCCCTGGAGGGCCAGTTCGGGGTGGCCCGGGTCGTCGGTCACGACCTGCACGGTCAGGACGTAAGGAAAGTCGGGCGTCGTCGTCGGCACGACGGGTTCCCGATGGCTTCCGTAGACGAGGCCGTACCGGGGGTCGATGCGGAACAGCGTCGGGACGCCCTGACTCCGGAGCCAGAGCTGGAGACGGCGGCTTTCCCGAACGAGACCCTCGTAGTTATCGGCCTCGGTCCGGAGGATGATGAAGGTCTTCGGCTGACCGATGAGGGGTTCGTACTCGGTCACGATGTAACACTCGACGGGGTATGCAGGGATGGGTTCCAAATCCGCCCCTCCATGAGGCCGCATCCGGGCGCGAACCCGCAGGTCCCGCAGGCCGTCTTCCGGGGGCAAAAGGCCAGCGGCGGGCGTCTGCCGCTGGACCTCCACGAGCATGATGAAGTCCTCATACGACACGTCTTGAATCATGCCTTCCATAGACCGGGACGCAAGATGCAGGGGACAAGATGCAAGACGCGGAATGAAAATCCCGGCCCCACTCGTCAGAGCGGGGTTCAGAGCGATTCGGCCGTTCGGGAGTTTGGGAATCGGGCTGATAGGCCCGTCGGGCAGATGGGCAGATAGGCAGGTGGGCAGGTCGGCAGATAGGCCCCTTTCATCTCAGCCCCGTCTGCCTGGGAGCGGGACTACAGGAGATGCGGGTGCGGGATAGCCGACCTTACCCGTCTTCCCCGCCCTTCGTCGAGAGGTGATTCCAGTAGACGGTCAGATTATACCAGGCCGGGTCTTCCGGGGAAACCCCGCGAGGCCGGGGGCGCTGGCGTCGGAAGAAGGATTCGGCTGGCTGAGCGACGGCCCAGGCGTCGGCCCACGTCGGGAGTCCGAGGCTTGCCGGGACCCAACCCGGCGGCCAGGCGCCCTGCAGGGGCGGGGACGGGGCGGCGCCCGCCGTGTCCGGACGGCCGGGCGCTTGAGGCGGCGGTTCGGGCGCGGGACGGGCGACTTCCTCGGGGGGACGGGACGGGGCCTCGCCGCCGGGCTTCGGGGGCGAAGGGCTGGGGGCCGGCAAGGTAATCTCCTGGGTGGCCGCCGCATGAATCGCCGGCGGCGGGGGCCGATATTCGGCGAGGCGTTCCTTCCACAGGCGGAGTTTTTCCGGTTCCCAGCCCAGCATTTCCAGGTTTTCCAGACACGTCGCCACGTCGTCCCATCGGTCCTGGGCGGCATGAATTTCGAGGAGGGCTTCCCAGGCCCGGAGGTGGGTCGCGTCCCGGCGGAGGACTTCTTCGAGGTGGGGACGGGCGAGGTCCCATCGGCCCAGGCCCATGTAAGCTCGGGCCAGGACGATGCGCAAGGGGGCATAGTCCGGGAATCGGGCCGTCTCGGCCTCGGCGGCCCGGACGACGTCCTCGAACCGGTCGGCCTGGAGGAGGGCCTCCAGCCAGCGGACGAGGTTCATCGGCCGGGGGTCCAGCAGGTACCGTCGGTGCAGGCGTTCGATATCCGCCATAGGGTTTTCGGCCCTTCGGCCACAGGGCGGTCCACCTGGGCGTCCAGAGGGACGGTCAGAAGGACGACAGACGGAGGGAAAGGGGAGAACCGTAGTTCAAGCTCCCTTTCTTACCTCCTCGCCTTCTTCCTTCTGAGCGGCCGGCGTCCCGACCCCGACGGGCAACGAATCGTGACTCGGGAAAGGCACGGCATGCCGTGCCCCTCTCGCCGTTCGCTATTCGCCATTCAATCGTGCCAGAACTGCGGGATGTGGACCTCCAGGGGCCGGACGTCGAAGACCTGCAGGTTGTACTGCGGGTCGTTCCACCGGACGCGGATCGGGAGCTCGAAGGAGAATTGGAGCGGGGTGATACTAATCGTGTCAATAACGGCAGTCGTCGTGCGGGTCGTCGTGACGGTCCGTTGGATACAAGGAACACCAAAGACACCGCAGAAAACGGGATCAGTGACTGTTGTATCGGACGTCTGAGTCTGGACGCTCTCGGTCGGAAAAGTAGCCAGGCATGCTCCAAGGGCCAGGTCAAAGAACTTCTTTACCCGAACGGACGTGAACTGAGTCTGGGCCCGACCGTCACTGTCGGTCGTCCGGTAGCGGAAGCTCAAGTCTCCAAAGAAGCTCCCTGGGAGAGTGACAGTGCACGACTGAGACGAGGTATTCTGCGACACTGAGCTATTCACAGAGACTGTGACGAGCACCCGTGGCGGTGGGCAATCGGGGTACCCACAGGCGAAAAGTTCATTCCGTTGCTCCGTCGTCTGTTCAACACGGATCAATGCATTGAAGGTGACGTTGGGGACATCCCCGACCTCAAAGAAGAGGACCTGACCCGCCAGGGGGTTGCCCCGGGCGTCCGTCAGACGGGCGAAGACGGTCGCCGAAGCCGTGCCTTCCGTATTCATGTCGATGTCGTCGGGCTGGATGTTCAGGATCTTGAGAATATACAGAGCTGTGGCATTGCTATCGGGATCAGGGATAGTAATTTCCTTCGTCTGCTTGCAACTCCAGGAGGCCACCAACAGGGCGACTGCCAAGAGGCCCCGGAGCCAGCCCAGACCCCAAGTCCCGTCCCGTCTCCCCCTCCCCGGATAGGCAAAGGGCGAGGAGCGTGGGAATTGGCCTCGGCACCCAGCCTCATTCGCCATTCGCCATCCGCCATCCGAATGGCGAAGATTCCCTCCACACCGCATAACCGACTCCTCCTTAAACGAAAGGGACTATGGACCACAGGACCACAGACCTTTCCAGGCGTCCCGGAACGCCTCATCCCGGGATGGGGTGCCGGTCGGCCCGGTGAGTCCATGATCCCGTGGCCCTTCTCGTGGTCTATCGTCTCACGGTCTGTGGTCCGTGGTCTGTGGTCTTTCTATTGCTGGTCCGCCCAGTTGGCAAAGTGGATTTCCAATCGGGCATTTGTCGCCACATTCCGCCCGAACAGGTCGTGGCCAAAGAACGTGATGAGGGCGTAGGCCAAGATTTCTCTTTCACGGCCGCCGAAGCGCAGTCCCCAGAGGGGGTCCTCCAGTTTGGCCTTGGCTGGCACGACGACGATATTGCCGGAACCCGTCCCGTTGATGGGGACATGGATGTTGGTCGTGGCATCAAAGGGCCGGGGCACGTCCACGCCCGGCTGGTTCCGACCGTCCGGCCGGGAGTACTCGACCCGGTAACGAACGACGACGACGTCGTTCATGGGAGACGGCTCGATGGTCGGATTCAAGAAGTCGTTGCGGAAGTCGACCGTCGCCGTGTCTTCCCGGACGGTCGCCTGGCCCGTCTGGGGGTCGATCCGGACGACGTCCGAGGCGAGCCAGTCGCTGGCCTGGCCCTGGGCGTCCGTGGCCGTGATCTTGAGGACGGTCAGCTTGACGCCGGCCGTATTTTCGTCCTCGAGGGGGGAGCAAGCGACCCCCTGGAGGCTGGCCACGGCCAGGGCCACCAGGCCCAGGACGTAGGCCCCCAACCCCAGGACGCCCATCCCATTCCGCATTCCAAATTCCGCATTCCGAATTTTCATAACGATCCCCTCCTCAAGACAGCTTGGCGATACGGGGGGTTAAGAAGATGAGGAGTTCGTTGTTTTCCTGGGTCAGGTTCCGGTTCTTGAAGAACCAGCCGATGATGGGGATCCGGTGGATCCAGGGGAGACGGGCTTGCGTCGTCTCCTCGTTGGCCCGGATGATGCCGCCCAAGACGACCGTCGAGCCGTCCTTGACGAGCAGGACCGTCTCGGCTTCCTGGGTGATGATGGGCGGGATCCCCAGGACGAGCCGACTGAAGTCGGGCCGCTTGTTTTCGACCCGGACCTTCAGGATGACGGAACCGTCGGCCGTGATCTGGGGCGTGACGGCCAGGTGCAAGGTCGCACTCACGTACTGGACCTGAATCGTGTTGTTGACGATCGTCTGGACGGGGATCTGGTCACCCGACTGGATGTCGGCCTTCTGATTGTTCTGGGTCGAAATCCGGGGGCTCGAAATGACGCGCGCCAGGCCCGCCGACTCGAGGGCCATCAGGGCCAGGTCCAATCGGAAGGTGTCCATCACGGACCCGAAGGACAGGAGCATGGCACCCGTCGGGGCTTGGAGGGACGGCAGATTGACGGCGTAGCCTCCCAGGGGATTCCCCGTGATACCCGTCGTGGCCTGAATGACATTGCCGCCGATGGTGATGCTGTTGGGGAATACCAGGCTCGTCGAGTTCCCCAGGGCCGGCGACATCAGACCCCGGAAGCCCCACTGGATGCCTAACTGCTGGGTGAAGGTCCGCCGGGTCTCGACAATCCGGACCTCGATGTTGACCTGGGGAATCGGCGTGTCGAGGGTCGCAATCAGGTTCAGGATGTTCGGCATGTTGACGTCGGTTTCCTTGATGATGAGCGTGTTTGTCCGCGTGTCGACGAAGATTTCGCCCCGGGGCGTCAGGAGGCGGGAGGCCAGCTGGCTGACCTGGGTGGCGTCGGCGTAGCTTAAGGGCTTAATGACCGTCTGGAGCGTACCGATGTTCTCCTGCAGTTTTTGCCGTTCCTCGGCCTCTTTCCGGAGGTCCTCGATGGGGGCAACCCGTAAGACGTTCCCCTCCAAGACGTAGCCGAGATTCAGCATCCGCAGGACCAAATCAAGGGCTTGGTCCCAGGGGACATACTTAAGGCGCAGGACGGGGATCCGGTACTGTTCGCCCTCGACTTTGGGGTCCAGCAAGATGTTGAGACCCGAGATATCGCTAAAGACACCCATTAAGTCCTTGATGTGGACGTCGGTGAACTCCAGGGTGATCGGCTCGCCTTCATATTTCTTAGGGCCGGCGATGGCCCGCTCCTTAAAGATGGCCAGCTCCTGCGCCTTCTTGGCGGCTTCCTGGGCTTCCTGTTCCGTCTGGGCCTGATAGAAGACGATGTCTCGGGTATCAAAGAACCGGGGGTCCCAGTCAGCCGTCGGCGGGGGAACCGGAGAGGGCTTCTCAGCGGTCGGGGGCTGGACGCTGGGGGCCTGAGACCCGGGACCCGGGACCCCTGCATCGGGTCCCGTCTCCACCGTCGGCGGGGCCGACGGCAAGACCGGTTCCGGAGATGACGGGGGTGCCGTCGGCGGGGGCGGTGTCGTCGGCGAAGGCGTCGACGCCGTCTCCTGGGCAGGAGCGGATTCAGGCTCCGTCCCGGATGGCGCCGAGCTTGCAGTCGCCGTCGGGCGGACCAGAGCGATACGAAGGCCATCCGGCTCGACCTGCACGTCGGGTTGCAGGTTCTCGGCCGTCACCTCCATAACGACTCGGGTCACGGGGCTCGGCTCGGTCTGGAATTGGGCAACCCGCAGTTGCTTGAGCCACGCATGCTGAGGCGACCGCTTCCAGGCCAGGGGCTTAAATCGCAAGGGCTCGATGTCAAAGACCCAGCGGACGGGATTCGAGAGGCGCGAGGGCTTCCAGCGAGTCGTCGATGGTGAACCCTCCATCGTTAGCTTCACGACCACGGCGGCGTCTTCCAGCTGGAGGATCGTCACGTCGCGAGCCGTGGCCGGTGCCGCCGGCGGGATCGGCTCTGGGGGCGTCGCGCCGGTCCGACCGGCAGGGTTGGGGGAGGCCCCGGGCTCGCCCCGGGCCGACACGCCATAAACCCGTATGACAAAGCCATTGGCCTGGGGGTGGACTTCATAGGGGAGGACTTGGTTGCGTTCGATGCGGACCTCGTGACGTTCGGGCGCCGCCCAGACGCGCCGGACTTGGGGAGAGCTGATCGAAACGGGCGTGGCCAGTCGGTCCAGATTCGCATCGGTCGGCAGGCGAAGGACGAGGTCCAAGCCCTTCTCGGCCACCTCGGGGCGGACGGCCGGGTCGAACGTAAAGACCAGGTCTGTGGCCGAGGCCGTGACGTGGAACGAGAAGTCCCGGAGTTCGGCGGCGCCCGAGGGTCGGAGCCATGCCAGCATGAACCCCAATATCAGCCCCAGGCCCCACGCCCTTCGAAGAGGTCCTGTCAGGCCCCGATGTTTCATAAAACCCTCCTTTGGCGGATAGCGAACGGCGAGTGGCGAGTAGCCAGGACCCCGCTTTTCGGAGTCCGAATTTCGAATCGGAGCCCCTTCAGGGGCCCTTCGCCCTTCGCCATTCGCCACTCGCTATTCGCCCTTCGCGCCCTATCGGCCTACCGGCCGGACGGCGGTCGGTCGCGGCGTCTCCGCCGGCTCTACATAGGTATACGTCTCGACCCGCATATCGACTTGAAGCAGAGGCGGACGCCGGTTGACGTCCTTGACCTCGATCTTGAAGTCCCCGATGTTGACCAGCCGGTCCATGGCGGCGATCCGTTCGGCGAAGCGGCCAAACGAGTGGTAGTCGCCCATCACGACGATATTCAAGGGATGGACCTGATAGGGCTGAGTCGGTCGGTCTTCCGGGGTCTGCGGCTTAAAGGACGTCATCTGGAGACCTGCCTCCTTTGCTCGATTCGAGACTTCGCTGAAAACGGTCTGAATTTCCAAGACGCTGGGCAGGATCTTCTTGAGCTGTTCGATGCGGTTCGTATACCGATCGATCTCCGCCTGGAGGAGCTGGAACTTCCGTTGGGCGACTTCCCCTTCCTCGATTTTGGTCCGAAGCTGGCTCAGCTCCCGTTGCCGGACCTCGATCTGTTCGACCGTTCCTTGGTAGTAGAAGAAATAGAACAAGGCAATCAGCAGGACGTCGGCCAGGACAAACACGCCGAGCTGTCCCCACAGGGGGAGCCGTTTGAAATCGTCCATCAAGGCCATCGGTTCCCTCCCTATTATTATCGTTAGGGGGTCGGCGGAGTTTCGGCCGGTAGGGCCAGGGGGTTCGTGATCGTGCCATTGATCACGAACTTGCCCGTTTCCTGGCCCGGCGGGACCTCCCAAGAAACGATGCGCACGTTCTCAAAGTAGTCCGTCCGGTTTAGGTTGTTGACCAGGTCCGTCAGCGCCCGTTCTTGCCGCGCAAAGCCCTCGGCGACGAAGGACCCGCCCGTCGCAGAAAACCGGCTCAGCCAGGCCAACTCGGGCATGGACCGAGCCAAATCCATCAAGACGTGGCCCGGCAGGGTCCGGGACCGGGCCAAGGCGTCGATGGCCTGAAAGCGCCGCTCGACGGCGTCCTTTCGCTGTTGAAGCTCGCCGACCTTGCTCAGGACGGGCTTGAGACTCTCCAGTTTGGCCTGCGCCTCGGCGATCTGCCGTTTCAACCCCTGCAGTCGATTCGAGAGAGTCAGGTACGCATAGGCGATACCGGCCAGGCCCAGGACCAAGATCAAGAGTCCACCGACGAGACCCGGCAGGACCGTCGGCTCCGCCCGCTCCGTCGGTTCGACCCGGGGCGGACTGATCAGGTTGATCTCGATCATGACCTGTCCTCACGTAGCCCATATTGGCTCATGGCTCATGGCTGATTCCCATGACCCATGAGCTATGAGCCATGAGCCAATAGGCGCCATGAGCCAACCTATCCCCGCCGCAGGGCCAGCCCGACGACGACGGCCAGGGCCGGCCGTTGTTCTTCCAAGAACTCGGGGTCGACGGCCGAGGTGTCCAACATGCGCGTGGGGTCCATCAGCTCGGTCGGGGCCCCAATGGTCTGCTGGACGAACTCCTTAAAACCCGGCGTCAGGGCCCCGCCCCCGCTCAGGAGGACTCGACGGATTTCGATGTCCTGAAAGTTTTGCTTAAAAAATCGAATCGTCTTGGTGATTTCCCGTCCAAAATCCTGAAAGACCTGCTGAAAGTAAGGTCGAATTTGCTCCATCCGGAGTTCGTAACGGCCCCGCTTGGCCAGTTCGGCTTGGTCGTATGTCAGGTTGAACTCGGCCCGGACCAGCTCCGTCAGCGAACGCATCCCGACCATGGCGTCCCGGACGAACAACGGCTCGGTCCCCTGAACGATGTTCATGTTCATCTTGGTCGCCCCCACGTTCAGGAGGGCGATGACCGTCCGGGACCGAGCCAACTCGGGATAGTTAAATTCGTATGCGTTCTGGACCGCAAAGGCATCGATATCCAGGACGGCAGGCTCGACCCGGGCCTGGTGGAGGGTGTCCAGGTACATCTGAGCAAAGTCCTTCTTGAGGGCCACGATGACCGCTTGCACCTGGCCGGCCGTACTGGCCGATTCTAAGATATGATAGTCGATCAGGACCTCTTCGCGTGAAAAGGGCAAGTACTGTTCGGCTTCCCACAGGATGGACTCGTGAAGCTCGGCCCGGTCGGCCGTCGCCGGGACGGTCACCCGCTTGACGAAGACGGCGCTCCCGGACACAGAGAAGGCGACCCGGCGGCTTCGAATCAAGACCTGATCCATGAGCTTCCGAATGGCGTCGGCGACGGCCGGGGGGTCGATGACCTGACCCTCGACGATGGCTTCGGGGGGCAAGGGCACCAGGCCGAGGCTCTCGATGGCATAGTTCCCGCGCTTCTTTTCCGTCAGGCTCATCACCTTCACCGAGCTGGAGCCGACGTCCAGGCCGACTAAGAGGCCCCGTCGCTTACCCAGTGGCGCCATTCCACGCTCCTATGCCCTCAAACTCTATTGGGGAAACACTGTAAACAAAAAAGTCCGGAAAAGTCAAGTATCGGACGGTCGGGTTAAGTTGGCCAGGCTTCCCTGGGCCTCCAGGTAGGCCGCCAGGCCCTCCAGGAGGCCCTGGACGACCCGGTCCTGGAAAGCCGGGTCGGCCAGGAGGCGGCCCTCCCGGTCATGGGTCAAGAAGGCCGTCTCGACCAGGACGGCCGGCATTTGGGCGCCCATCAGGACATAAAAGGGCGCCGACTTCACGCCCAGGTCCCGGGTCGGGTATCGGGAGCGGACCGAGCCGATCAGGTGCTTCTGAAGGTACTCGGCCAAGTCCCGAGACTCCTCGACCTTGGTGTTCTGAAGGATCAGGTGGACAAACTTCCGGAGCTCGTGGAGCTTGGCCGTCGAGACGGCGTTCTCCCGGGCGGCGACCTCCATGGCGTGGGGGTCCCGGGCCCAGTGCAGGTAGTAGGTCTCCACGCCGTGCAGGCGGCCGTCGCGGCTGGCGTTGGCGTGGATCGAGATGAACAGGTCGACACCCTGGGAATTGGCCATCGCCGTGCGTTCCTCCAGGGGGACGAAGCGGTCGTCGTCTCGGGTCATCAGGACTTCGACGTTCCACCGGCGGAGGATGGCCTCCCGGAGGCGGCGGGCGATGGCCAGCGTCACGTCCTTTTCCCGGAGACCCCCGACGCCGATGGCGCCCGGGTCGTGACCCCCGTGACCCGGGTCCAACATGATGCGGGCGACCTTCATGCCCAACTGGCGGGCGATGCTGTAAGTCCCGGATCGATTCGCCTCGGGGACGGGGATTTCTCGAGCGGCGGCGTCTTCCGTTCGGTCGGCCGGGGCGGACGGGGCCGGCGTCTCTGTCGGCCGGGTAGCCGCCTCGGCCCGGCTCTGGGCCTGACCGGCCGACTCCCAGGGGCGCTGGAAGATGTCGATGACGATTCGGTAAGGCGATTCCAGGATGAAGATCCGGTGCTGTTTAATTCGGTCGAAATCCAGGACGACCCGGGCCGTATCGGGCAGGTACTGACCCACGCGGACCTGTCGGAGGTGGGCATGGGTCGGGAGTTCCCAACCCTGACCCCGAATCTGTCGAGACAGGACTGTCTGGTCGAGGTCAATGTAGAGGCGGTCTGGGTCCCGGAGGACACCCGTCCGGTAGGAGACGGCGTCCGAGAGGTCCAGCACGATACGGGTGTACTGGGGGCTCGTCCAGTAGCGGATGCCCTGGAGGACGGAGAGGCCCCTGGCGCGGACGTTCTCGGGTCGGGCGGGGGCCTCTGACCGGGCGGACCGGACCTGGGCGAGGAGGGACTTGTAGTCGGGGACTTTTTGACACCGGGCCTCCGAGAAAAGGCGGGCGCATTCCGTCACGTAGGAAGCCCACTCCGGCAGGGCCTTTGCCCGGTAGAGGTCAGCGACCCGCAGGAGGGCCGTCGGGCCCCAGGGGCTATGGGGGTATTCGGTGATGAGGAACTTGTAGCGGTCCACGGCCTGCTGCCAGTCCTCGTCCCGCGCCCCCGTCCGGAAGAGTCGGGCGTAAACTTCCGCCTCCATGTAGACGGCGTCGTCGGCCACGGCGTGGGTCGGATACCGGTAGTAGACGGTCCGGAATTGGGCGGCCAGCCGCTCCCAATGCCGCCGGTCGTACCGTTCGGGCCAGGCCTGCATGGCCCGATAGCGGGCCTGGACCGACCGGTATAGGGCAACGGCGTCGACCCCTGAACGAGGCTTCCCGAGGAGACTCACAGGCCCGACAATCTCCCACGCCGGGTCGCCGGGGAGGGCATAACCCGTGACCCAAAGGATGGCGAAACACCACCGAATCCGACGTAGGCCCACGGTCATGCCTTCGGATGCGTCTCCCGATAGGTTTGTTCGATATGAGACCACTCGGGATGGGTATACCGCTGGGTCGTATGGAGACGGGCGTGGCCCAGGAGTTCCTGCAGGGTCCGGAGGTCGACGCCGGCTTGGAGCAGGTGGGTCGCAAAAGTGTGCCGAAGGAGATGCGGGTACAGCCGCCGAAGCAGGCCCGCCCGGAGCTGGTAGTATCGCAGTAAGTACCGGACGCCCCGGTCCGTCAGGGGCCGACCCCGGCGATTGACCCACAGGAAGCCGTGGGGTCGGTCCGGCGCCACGTGAAGGGCCCGTTCGTCGAGGTACCGGCCCAGGGGCGTCTGAAGGGCGGGCAGGACCGGAACGGACCGCTCCTTCCGACCCTTCCCGCGTACCCGGACCCACATCCGGGATGGGTCCAGGTCCTCCACCGAAAGCCGGACCAGCTCGCCCACGCGGAGGCCCATCCCGTAAAGGAATCCAAAGATCAAGGCGTCCCGTAATTGCCAAAAGGTGTCCCACCGAAACAACCCCAAGAGAGCCTGGATTTCCTCCGACCGAAGGGCCGGGGGCGGTTCCTCCGGGACCCGCAGGTTCGGTAAGACGGCCGCCGGGTTGTCCCGACGGAACCCCGCCCGCTGGAGATACCGGAAGAAGGCCCGCAGGGCCGACAGCCGCCGGTTGGTCGAACGCCGATGATAGCCCCGTTCGAGAAGGCTCGCCAAGTACGCCCGGACGTCCTGATCATCGACCTCCATCCAGGCCAGGGGCTCGAACGCCGGACGCCCATGGTAATGGCAGAAGAACTGCTGGAAGTCTGCCAAGTCTCGTCGGTAGGCCCGCAGGGTGTGGGGCGAGGCGCCCCGCTCCCAACGTAAATAGTCCAGAAAGGCGTCCACCCACTGACCCATCCGTACATCTCTTTGGGGAATCCTTTCATTATGACCCAAGGCATAGAAATGTCAAAGCGCGACCTTTCGCGTGACTGTTGCCTCTTTGGTGACAAAGCCGTTCGGTTCGTGAAAACCCGCATGGATTCGGCTTTTTCGACCCTTCGGAAAGGACAGTTTTTCAAGCCAAGGGCAATTCGGCAGTTCGGCAGGTGGGCAGGTCGGCAGTTCGGCCGAGCGTCCCAAAAGCCCTGCCATCCAGGGCTCTATCGGTCCAAGGCCGTGGCTCGTCACTGCGTTGCTCGTCACTTCAATCTGACCATAGACTCCAGACCATGGACCATAGACCCCCGGGGCCCAAGCCGGTCTACGGTCTATGGTCTGTGGTCTATGGTCTATGGTCTCTGGAGCCCCTCGAGGGCCAAGCAAGTCTTCTGGCGTCGAATCAAGCGATGTTGCACCCGGCCGCCGGGTCGGCTAATTTATCCAACGGGGACCCTTTCCCACCGTGGATTCGCCGGAGAGGTACCGAAGCGGACACACCGGGCCCGACTCGAAATCGGGTTGCCCCCGAGAGGGGGCACGTGGGTTCGAATCCCACCCTCTCCGCCAGCCCCTGCTGGACGGGCCATTCGGCCATCGGGCCGATAGGCGGGACGGCCCTTTCCATCACCCGGGAAGCACGATGTTTCAAAGGGACGAAGGGACCCGGCCGGCCGATGAGCCGTTTTTATCCAAGCCCCGCTCGCAAGAGCGGGGTCCTTTCATCTCAGGCCCGCTCGCCCGAGCGGGGTCGCGGCCATCCGGCCGCCCGGCCGTCGGGGAAGGGACGAGCCACGGCCTTGGGCCGATAGAGCCCTGGATGGCAGGGCTTTTGGGGCCCTTGGCCGAACTCCCGGATTCCCGAACTCCCGAATGGCCCGATAGTCATCCTGTATCTTGACTTGTGTCGGCGGAGGTGGTGATGGCACGGCGTTGCGACGTGTGCGGTAAGGGCCCGATGAAGGGTCACAACATCAGTCATGCGCACAACGTGACGATCCGACGGTTTTACCCCAATCTCGTCAAGGTCCGGGCCCGTGTGGGCGGGAGCGTCCAGCGGCTCAAGGTCTGCATGAAGTGTCTGAAGTCTGGGAAGGTCGAAAAGGTCGCCTGAACGGCCATCCGGGAATTCGGCAGTCCGGCAGATGGGGAACGGAGAGGAGACGTCTCATCGCACCCGGCGGGCGGGCCCGGGAGGACGTTCATCGGCCCGTCGACAGACCCTGCGTCCCGGTGGCTCGGCCTTCCCACCCTGTCCGGGACCCGAAACCGGGTTTGGAAACGGCCGGTCCTGTTTTCCCATCGGCCCACCTGCCGAACGCCCGACCCCCCGAATGGCGCCGGACCCCGCTCTTGGGCGAGCGGGGCTGGGATGAAAACGGCCCATCTGCCTATCTGCCGAATTCCCGAATTCCCGGACGGCCGGATCCCGTATGGATGGTCCAGAACGTTTTGGTCAGCGCCGGTGAGCTTTCGGGCGACCTTTACGCCCGCCGGATGGTCGAGGCCCTCCGGCGACGCTGGGGCGAGGCCGTCCACTTCTGGGGGATGGGCGGACCCGAGATGGCGGCGGCCGGCGTCGAGGTCGTCGTCCCCATGACGGACTTGCAGGTCCATGGGGTCGTCGAGGTCCTGCCGAACCTGGTCCGCCTGTTTCGGGCCTTCCGGCGCCTGGTCGAGGAGGCCGAGCGGCGGCGGCCGGCGTGGGCCCTCCTGGTCGACTTCCAAGACTTCCACTTCCGGTTGGCCCGGGAGCTGAAGCGCCGGGGCGTGCGGGTCATTCAGATGGTCGGACCCACGGTGTGGGCGTGGCGGCCGGGCCGGGTCCAGGCCTTACGGGAGGTCTTGGACAAACTCCTCGTCATCTTTCCCTTCGAAGAGACGATCTTTCGAGAGGCCGGCATCGACGCCGATTACATCGGCCATCCCCTGCTGGACATCGTCCGGGTCTCTCTCGGCCGGGCCGAGTTCATGGCCCAGCGGGGGTGGACCCCGGATACGAAAGTCGTCGGCCTGCTCCCGGGCAGTCGTCCCGCGGAGGTCCGCCGACTCCTGCCCGTCCTGCTGGAGGCCGTTCGTGCCCTCCAGCAGGCCCGACGGATTCAGCCCTTCGTCGTCCGGGCGGCCACGATTCCCGAGGCGACCGTCCGCTCGACGGCGGCTACGCACGGCCTGCCGGACCTTCCGGTCGTATCGGGCCCGGCCAAGTACGACTGGATGGCCAATGCGGACCTCTTGATCGTGGCCGCCGGGACGGCGACGATGGAGGCCATGCTGGTCCGCACGCCGATGATCGTCGTCTACAAACTCCATCCCCTGAACTGGTGGATCGCCCGCCGGTTCGTGCGGGTCCGGTACGCCAGCATGGTCAACATCCTGGCCGGGGAGATGGTCGTGCCCGAGCTTTTGCAGGACGCCTGTACGCCGACGGCCGTCGCCCGCCTGGCCCTCGAACTGCTGGACCGACCGGACCGGCGTCGTCGGATCATCGAACGCTACCTGGACGTCATCAACGGTTTGGGGTGCCTCCACGCCTTTGAAGAAGGCCCCCGCGTCATCGAGGAGGCGGTCCGCCGATGGACGTGAGGCTGTCCTCGAATCCCGTCGCCCTGGTCACGGGGGCCAGCTCGGGCCTGGGATGGGCCCTGACCCAGGAGATGGCCCGACGGGGATGGTCGACGTGTCTGATCGCCCGGCGGGCGGACCGTCTCCAAGGGGCGGTCGAGACCCTGGCATCTCGATACCCCCAGGCTTCTCATGCCGCCCTGGCCCTGGATTTAGCCGACCCCGATGCGATCCATCGTTGTATAGATTGGCTGGAGCGCTTGGGCGTCTGGCCGGAGGTCGTCGTCCACAACGCCGGTATCGGTCGGTTCGGCCGTTTTGAGGCCGTCCCGTGGGAGGCGCATCAGTCCGTCCTGGCCGTTCAGGTCCGGTCCGTCGTGGCCCTCACGGGTGCCCTGTTCCCACCGATGCTCCAGCGGGGTCGGGGGATGTTCGTCTTCATCGGCTCGACGTCGGGTCGGAAGCCCGTCCCCTTCCTGGCGACGTATGCGGCCTCGAAGGCTTTCCTGCATCACTTTGCCCTGGCCCTAGGCGAGGAACTGCGGGGGACGGGCGTGCGGTCGCTTCTCGTCATTCCGGGCTTCATCGCCACGGGCTTTCACGAACGGGAGGGCCTTCCGGCCGAGGCCCGGCCGTCGCGGGGTCAAGACCCCGAGGCCGTCGCCCGTCGAGTCGCCGACGCCATCGAGGGCCGGCGGGGCGGCGTCCTGGTCGTCGGTCACTGGCGGGAGCGTCTGACGGGGTGGCTCCAGCGCATACTTTCCGGCGAGGGATGGGCCGTCCGGATGGGCCGATTTTATGAACGGTGGCTCCCACCCGTCCATGGAGAAGGAGGGCAATGAGGCTTGCGCTCTTCGCCCTTGCTTATCAGAGCTGTTCGGGAGGTAAGAAGTGTGATAGGAAGCGGAAAGGGCACCTCCACGAAAGCATGATGTTTCAGGCAGTCGGCAGATGGGCAGGTCGGCAGATAGGCAGATGGGCAGGTGGGCAGTCGGCAGGTCGGCCGACCTGCCTATCTGCCGACTTGCCCATCTGCCTATCTGCTAACGGCCCATCTGCCGAATGCTTGAAAAACCGTGCTTCCCGGCCGGTGGGAAAGGCCGTCCCGACGCCATTCCCACGAACTGCACGGCTCTGTTATGGTTTTTCGCTGACCGAGGTCCTGGCGGCGGTCCTGGTCCTGGGCCTGCTCTTGGTCGGGATAGCCCATCTATCGGCCCGGGTGCATCAGGCCACCCGCCAAGGGCATCGGCTCTTGCGCGAGTGGCAGGCCGCCTGGGCCGACCTACCGGCCGCGGAGGTCTGCCAGGCTCGGCCCTTGGACAGCCCCCGATGGCGCTACCGGCCCGAGCCGACGCCGGCCGTCTGGCCCCGCACCGAAGCGCTGGGGCCCCTGACCTGCCGATGAAGAAAGACCACGGACCCCAGACTACGGACTATAGACCAGGGCCACAGACCTGTAGGAAGACCGGAGACGGGGGACGGGGTGATCTGGCCTTTCGTCTACTTCCGAACCGTGGCTCAGCAGAGCCGTTCGGTTCGTGAAGACTCGCACGGATTCGACCTTCCCGGCCCACCGGGAAAGACGATCTTTCAAGCTCGGCAGTAAGGCCGTTCGGCCAGGAAGTGGGAGCGCCGTTGCCCTCCTGGGACCCGGGACCTTCTTGAGTCCAGGGTCTGGGGTCTGTAGTCTGGGGTCTCTCTTATCCAGCATTGGACCGGAGGGACACCGATGGGGGAGCGTTGGGAAGTCTTGATGCCTCGGGGGTACCGCTGGCGTCGGTGGCTTCAGCTCCCGTGGGGCTGGATCGCCCTGGGGGTCGTCCTGTTGTGGCTGGGTCTGACGAGCTTCTTCACCGTCGAGTCCGGCGAGGTGGGCCTGGTCCTGCGCTTCGGGAAGTTCGTCCGGGAGGTCGGCCCGGGGCTTCACTGGAAGCTTCCTTTTGGGGTCGAGCGGGTCTATAAGTTCTCGACCGAACGGATCTTTAAGGAAGAGTTCGGCTTTCGGACCCGGACCGTCGGGGAGCGGACCGAGTACGGCCCGCCGGAGAATCCCGAGGAGCCCGTCATGCTGACGGGGGACTTGAGCATCGTCCACGTCGAATGGGTCGTGCAGTATCGCATCGCCGACCCCTTCGCGTACCGATTCCGTATCGCCGACCCCAAGAAGACCCTCCGGGACATCTCGCAGGCGGTCGTCCGCAAGGTCGTCGGAGACCGCACGGTCGACGAGGTCCTCACGTATGGCCGGGAAGAGGTCGCCGACGAGGTGCGCCGGCTGATGCAGGCGATCCTGGACGCTTACGGCTCGGGCATCCGCATCGAGACGGTGCGTCTCCAGAACGTGCAACCCCCGGACCCCGTGAAACCGGCCTTCCACGGGGTCAACCAGGCCAAGCAGGAACAGGAGCGTCTCATCAACGAAGCCTGGGAGGCTTACAACCGGGCCATCCCCCAGGCCGAGGGCGAGGCCAAGCAGACCATCGCCCAGGCGGAGGGCTACGCCATCGAGGTCGTCAATCGGGCCCGGGGGGACGCCGACCGATTTCGGGCGATGCTGGAGGAATATCGCCGGGCGCCGGACGTCACCCGTCAGCGAATCCTCCTGGAGACGCTGGCCGAGGTCCTGCCCCACGTCCAGCAGGTCCTGGTCGTCGACCCCGAGGCCCGGAGCCTGATCCCCTTGCTATCGCTTCCGGCCGCCGCCGGCGGCAAAAAGGCCTCGTCGGAGGAGAAGCCATGATCCGGGGAATCGGTATCGCCGTCCTGGTCCTGGGGGCCTTTATCGTCGTGAGCGACGCGGCTTTTATCGTCGAGGAAGGCCAGCAGGCCATCATCACCCAGTTCGGTCGGATCGTCGGCCGACCCTACACGCAGGCCGGTCTCTACTGGAAGATCCCCTTCATCCAGAAGGTGTACTTCTTCGAGAAGCGCATCCTCGAATGGGACGGAGACCCGGACCGTATCCCGACGCTGGACAAGAAGTACATCTTCATCGACTCGACGGCCCGCTGGCGGATCACCGACCCCGTCCAGTTCTTCATGACGCTTCGGACGATGCGGAACGCCGTCGACCGTCTGAACGACATCATCGACTCGGCCGTCCGGGACCAGATCTCCCAATACACCCTCATCGAGGTCGTCCGCAGTACGAACCACATCACCCGACTGCCGCCCGAGCAGTTGGTGTCGATGTCCGACGAGGCCCGGATCCCCGTCCAGGTCGGCCATGACCGCATCCTGGAGGCCATCCGCCGGGAAGTCCGGGCGCAGGTCGAGCGCCTGAACTACGGGATCGAGGTCCTCGACGTGCGGATCAAGAACATGAATTACGAGGCCGAGGAAGTCCGCCGGAAGGTCTACGACCGGATGATCGCCGAGCGGAACCGCATCGCCGCCCTGTACCTGTCCGAGGGTCGGGGCAAGAAGGCCGAGATCGAGGGCGAGATGCAGAAGAAGCTCCAGCAGATCCGGTCGGAAGCCTACCAGAAGGCCCAGGAAATTCGCGGCAAGGCCGACGCCGAGGCCATCCGGATTTACGCCGAGGCCTACGGCCGGGACCCCGAGTTCTTCGCCTTTCTCCGTTCGATGGAGGCCTACCGGCAGGTCGTCCAGGGAAACCACACCCTCATCATCACGACGGACAGCCCGCTGTATCAGTACCTGAAGCGGGTAGCGGCCCGGCCGTGAGACGGAGAGGCCATCGGGCCGTAGGGTAGCCCCCGGCCCTCGGGACCCCACACCGATTACAGGCACTTCTCCAGCGTCTGCGAAGTTTTCTGGCCCTCGGCCGGCTCTTCTCGAAAGACGGCACACCGTCTCGAACGGCCGCCCTCCTGGACGGTCTTGAAGTCGATGAGGGTCCCATCACAAAAGCGCTGTCCCTTGGGGGCCATGTAAGTGCGGGGCTTGCCGTTTTCATCCTCCACGGGAAGAAACGCATAGGGCACGTTCTTCCGCTGGATGATGCCCTTGACTTGAAGGGTCCCGACCCGGTAGGCCCGCAAGGGCTCCTTCTCTCGGGCGGCGGCGTCCAGCTTTTGAAGACAGTCGGGGTCCGGCTTCGGGAGGGCCGGCGCTTCTGCCGGTGGGGCCTCCGGTGGGGGTGCCGGCTTCTCTTGCGAAGGTGGTGCCTTTTCGGCGTCGGCCGGCGGGGTCGGGGTTTGGGTCATGCCCAGCCCGACGGTCCAGAGGACCGTCAGCAGGACCGCCACCCGGGACGGGGGAAAGCGGTAGCCTCGAAAGTTCACAACGCACCTCCCGTACAGGATGGGCCGTAAGGCCCTGTTCACGTGAGTTTCGGTGTTGGGTCGGGTCATCACCCAACGTTCCATTATAGCCACACCAGGGCCGCATAATAAGGGGACAGGCGGATGGTCTGCGTGGGGGGACGACTCCCCAGGCGGACGGTTTCGCGGCGAGGCGTCGTGATCCATACCATCGGGATGCCGCCTCGGATCTGCTTTTCGACCCAGCGACGGAGCGGGTTCTCCAGCCAGTTGACCCCCTGAGAGACACACCAGTACGGGTCCGGCGGTCGGACCGACCGGACGTCCCGGGGGACGACCCGGACGTCGGTCTGGAGGCCGTGACGCCGCAGGACCGGCGTCAGGTCGGTCAAAAAACGCTCCAAGAGGTCGGCCTTCTTTACGGCCCGCTCGACCAACCAGAGGGGTCCCCGCCAGCCCCCGAGGATCATACCGACGCCGGGCACGCCGGCGCCCGTCCCGACGTCCAGGCCTGTCCGGTCCTCCAGACCCAGGGGCCGCAGGGCCTGGACCAGCCGGAGGGGTTGCAGGAGGAAGACCTCGACGCGGCGGTCCGGGTCCCGGATGGCCGTCAGGTCGTGACTTTCAGCGTAGGTATCGACCCACCGGAGGTACAGGCCGGCGAGTTCCGTCCAGGCGGGCGACGGGGGCGCCAGGCCGGCCCGTTCGAGGGCCTTTACGACGTGATCCGTCCAGTCCGTTGCCATCGGTCGATGTAGTAGCTGAGCAGGACGACGGCCGCCGGCGTGACCCCCTGAATCCGGAGGGCGTCGGCCAGCGTCTCGGGCCGGTACTTCTGAAGCTTCTCGACGATCTCCTTTCGGAGGCCCGGGACCCGGTCGACGGGAAAGTCCGGCGGGATGCGCAGGTCCAGCCGCTTCTTCATCCGCTCGACCTCCTGAAGCTGGCGGCGGATGTAGCCCTCGTACTTGACCTCCAGCTCCATGCTGTACTTTTCCTCATACGCCAGGGCGGTGATTTCCGGCAGGTCATAAGCCTCCAGGAGCCGGTCCAGGGTCATCTCGGGCCGCTTCAGGAGGACGGCCAGCGTCTCGTGGCCCCGGAGGGGCACGGGGTGGGTCTGTCCCGGCTTCAGGCGAGGTCCCGGCCGACACGTGTTCATGAACTCGATGGCCCGCTGAAGGCGCGCCCGTTTCCGTTGCACGCGCTCCCATCGCTCCTCGGGAAGGAGGCCGATGCGGTAACCGTACTCGCTGAGCCGGAGGTCGGCGTTGTCGATCCGCAGGAGGAGGCGGAGTTCGGCCCGGGACGTAAACATCCGATAGGGGTCCTCGACGCCCTTCGTGACGAGGTCGTCGATCATGATGCCGATGTAGCTCTCGTGACGGGACAGGACGAGGGGCGGGCGGCCCCGGACCTTCAGGGCGGCGTTGATGCCGGCGACGAGGCCCTGACCGGCGGCCTCCTCGTAACCGGTCGTCCCGTTGATCTGACCGGCGTGGAAGAGGCCCTCGATGCGCTTCGTCTCGAGGGTGTGCTTGAGCTGATGGGGCCGGACGAAGTCATACTCGACGGCGTAAGCGTAACGCACGATGACGGCGTCCTCGAGGCCCCGGATACGGTGGACGACCTCTTCCTGAATCTCCCGGGGCAGGCTCGTCGAGAGGCCGTTGATGTAAATCCACGTGTCGGGGTCGAGGCCCTCCGGCTCCAGAAAGAGCTGATGGTGCGTCTTGTCGGCGAAGCGGACGACCTTGTCCTCGATGGACGGACAGTACCGGGGGCCGATCCCCCGGATGCGCCCGCAGTACATCGGGGCGACGTGCAGGTTGCTTCGGATGATCTCGTGGACCTCGGGGTTCGTGTACGTGATCCAGCAGACCGTCTGGGGGAGCGTCACGGACGTCGTGTCGAACGAAAAGAAGACGGGGTCGGGGTCGCCCTCCTGGACTTCCAGGACGTCGTAGCGGACCGATTCTCGCAGGAGCCGGGGCGGCGTCCCCGTCTTGAGCCGACCCATCTCGAAGCCCAGTCGCCGAAGCGACTCGGGCAGACCGACGGCCGGGGGCTCACCGATGCGGCCCGCCGGCTGGGTCTCCAGGCCGATGTGGATGAGGCCGTTCATGAACGTCCCCGAGGCGATGACGACGGCCCGGGTGCCGAGGACCCGGCCGTCCTGGAGGCGGACGCCGACGATGCGGTCGCCGTCGACGAGGAGTTCGTCGGCCGTCCCCTCGACGACGGTCAGACGGGGCGTCGAGAGGATCAGCCGCTGGGCCGCTTCGGCGTAGCGGGCCTTGTCGGACTGACAACGGGGCGACCAGACGGCCGGCCCCTTCTTGCGGTTCAGGAGGCGAAACTGGATGCCCGTGGCATCGGCGAGCTTCCCCATGACGCCGCCGAGGGCGTCGATCTCCCGGACGATCTGGCCCTTGCCGATGCCCCCGATGGCCGGGTTACAGGACATCCGACCGATGGCCCGGACGTCCATCGTGACGAGGGCCGTCTCGCACCCGATGCGGGCGGCCGCGTGGGCCGCCTCGATGCCCGCATGGCCGCCGCCGATGACGACGACTTCAAAGGTCTCCCACGGTCGCACGGTCGTCCTCGGGATGCAAGATAGGGATGCGGGACGGAGGATGCAAGAATCTTGACTTTTAAGACAGTTGACTTGGGCGCCCTGACTACACGATCTCCGTCAGCCCCCGATCCAGCAAGCGGGGCTACACCTTGGGGCAACCAAACCACCCGGGCAGGGGAAGTCGGTCCGGGACGGCCTTTAACCCCAGGGCTCCTCGGGAGTTCCAAGGCGCTGGCCAATAAGGCTTTAGTCCCACGATAATCCAGTGTCAGGTACTCCTTCCTCCTCTACAGGCAGGCCAATAGCGAGGGTTAGGTGTAACGCTTGGGCGCAAACTTGCTGGCATAGAGCCGCATCCGCTTTTGGACCCCCTTCATGGCTAACCGGGCCAAAAGGAGACGGTTTCGGGAGATCAATAAGCAGTCAGCTTTGCATGTGATTAAGCTTCCCTATATTATGGAGTATACACAACAAAAAAGAATCCAGGAGGCCAGAAATGCAGTGGATTCAGGCCATAAGCTCCCTGGGCCTATTTATCATGACCATCGTAGGGGTGGTATATGCAGGACGCCAACTGCGAGCATTGAAAAAGAGCCGCATGGCTCAGATGATTATTCAATTATGTGAGTACTGGGAGTCCCCTACCATGGTGGAGGCTCGGGCGTTCATTTACGAGGAGATCAGCCAATTTACCGCAACGACTGACCCCGCGTCGAAGATTCAGGAGTTATATAACAGTTACTCGCAAGATTTACAAAATCTACACAAATTCCTACAATTCGGAAAAATACTAAATTTTATCCATAACATAGCCATATTTGCCGATCAGGGACTAATAGATGTAAGGCTTATTCACAGCGTTTTTGGCGCCCCCATTGAAAATTACTATAAAATATTTAAGAAAGTGATATCAGATTCCCCGCACGGACAACCCATCCAACGCCTCATAGAGACCTTCGCAGAAATAGGACGACCCAAGCAGCAAAGGAAATTGCCTACTGAAACTTCGGAATAAAGATCTTTGGAATAAAGATCATAGTTCCACCTCCTTATAGTAAGTTTACATAGATTCTCTTTCTTGTCAAGAACAGATACCTCCTTGACCGCTCATCTGGCCTCAAAGCCGCCGTCGGGCGGTTCCTCAACGAGAAAGATGATTTCCGACTCCATCGGTCCATCTCCTGACGTCAAGGAAAGGAGGGCTCAGACTCTGAAAGCGCCCGTACAAATTATACCACAGATTCTTGCGGCAGGCGCCTTTCACTTCCTGCGGGAATGGCGAATGCCAAACGGCAAACGGCGAATGGCGAGTGGCGAATAGCGAACGACGAATAGCGAGTGGCAAACGGCGCACTACCTGCCTATCTGCCGACCTGCCCATTTCCCTATTGCATCCTGCATCCTACATCTTGTATCCTGCCTGACGCATCCGTCGCGAGTAGGGGCGGGTTCAGAACCCGCCCCTACCGTATCCTGTATCTTCTATCTTCGGAGGTCGATGATGCGACGGCCGGTCTTGCTGACGTCGGGCTGGGCCGTTCTGGTAGGTCTTGTCGGTAGTTTCGTCTTCATCGCTTGTCCGTCCCGGTCGCCGAAAGAAGAAAAAGAAAGAGCTACGCCGGCCGCGCAGGCGCCGCCCCCGGCACTCGCCCCGCGGGTCACCCCCGAGGAAGCTCGCCGGCGTCTTCAAGCGATGGGCTTCGAATTCACCGAGAAGGCCTTTCTGGATGCGGCCCAGCGGGGGAAGGCCGAGGCGGTCGAACTGTTCCTGCAGGCCGGGATGTCGCCCGACGTGGCCGACGCTCAGGGCCGCACGGCGCTGATCCTGGCCGCCAAGGGAGGCTACCTGCTGGTCGTGCAGAAGCTGATTCGGGCCGGGGCCGACGTCAACGCCCGTGACCGGGACGGCGGGACGGCCCTCATCTGGGCGGCCTGGGGCGGTCACATGCCCGTCGTCGCCGAACTCATCCGGGCGAAGGCCGACGTCAACGCTCGGGACAACGTCGGGAACACGGCCCTGATCTGGGCCGCCCACAACGGCCGGACGGACGTCGTGCGGGCCCTCATCGCCGCCGGAGCCGACGTGAACGCCGCCAACGCGGAGGGCAAGACGGCCCTCCAGTTGGCCGTTCAGAACGGTCACACGCCTGTCGTTCAGGTCCTCACGGCGGCGGGGGCCCGGTAGAATGCGGGGCTCAGGGGCGGGTGTTGGGTCATCGGATTTTGAAATGGGCTCTATGAAAAGGCATATCCGTATGCGTCCTGTGTATATCGCTTGTCTGGGGAGCCTGTGGCTATGGACCGCCTGCGCCCCCTCCGTGGAGAAGGGACCGATGGACCGGGACCTGCGTGCCCGTGCTTACGAGATCGCCCAGAAGGCCATCCTCGTGGATACCCATATCGACGTCCCGTACCGGCTCCACGAGAAGTGGGAAGACGTCTCCCAGCGCACGGAGGCCGGTGACTTCGACTACCCGCGGGCGAAGGCCGGAGGCCTGAAGGTCGCCTTCATGTCTATCTACGTCCCGGCGGACCACGAGGACAAGGGCGACGCGAAGGCCTTCGCCGAACAGATGATCGGGTACGTCGAGCGGCTGGCCCGGGAGCATCCCGACAAATTTGCCATCGTCACGTCCGTCGCCGAGGTCCGCCGCCGCTTCGCCGAGGGTCGGATCCTCTTGGCGATGGGGATGGAAAACGGGGCGCCCCTCGAGGGGAAGCTGGAAAACCTGAAGTACTTCTATGACCGGGGCATTCGGTACATCACGCTGGCCCACTCCAAGAGCAACCACATCTGTGATTCGTCTTACGATACAAACCGCCCCTGGCGGGGCCTCAGCCCCTTCGGCCGCCAGGTCGTCGCCGAGATGAACCGTCTCGGCGTCATGGTCGACGTCTCCCACATCTCCGACGAGGCCTTCTACCAAGTGTTGGAAATCACGAAGGCGCCCGTCATCGCTTCCCATTCCTCCTGCCGGGCCTTCACGCCGAGCTGGGAGCGCAACCTGTCGGACGACATGATCCGCCGCCTGGCGGAGAACGGCGGCGTCGTTCAGGTCAACTTCGGGTCGGCCTTCGTCAACGACGAGTACCGCCGGCGGTCCGAGGCGGCCCGTCGGGAGATCCAAGCGTACCTGCAGGCGCATCAGCTCAGCTTCAACGACCCGGCGGCCCAGGAGTACATCCGCCGGTACCAGCGGGAGCATCCCATCCCGTATGCAGATATCTCGGACGTCGTCCGTTGCATCGACCACATCGTCCAGCTCGTCGGCGTCGACCACGTGGGCCTCGGGTCCGACTTCGACGGCGTGGGCGACTCCCTACCGACGGGCCTGAAGGACGTGTCCATGTATCCGAACCTGGTCTACGAACTCCTGAAGCGGGGCTACTCGGAAGGAGACATCCGGAAAATCCTGGGCGAGAACCTCCTGCGGGTCTGGGAACGGGTCGAGCAGGTCGCCCGGGACCTGCAGAGAGCGACGGCTCCCGTAGGAGCAGGTTCACGACATGCCCCGACGCCGAACCGGGATGCCCTATGATTCCCGGGGCGGGCGGACCAGGCTCCACTTGTAGGCTAACTCATAGAGGCGTCGGTAACCCTCCGGGACGCCTTCGATGTAGCCGTCCCATTCGTCTCGACGGAGTTCGCCGAGGGCGTCGACGATCATCTCCAATAGTTCCCGAATGTCCCGGAGCTCGGCCTCGATGGCCGAAAGCCGAGCCCCGAGCTCACCGGTTTCTCCACTCATACGGCCCTCCGGGCTGGTCCTTGTAAGCCGAGATGCCGGATGACCTGGTCCCAATCCTTGAGCACCGTGCAACCGTCCTGGGTCCGGGTCGCTCGCACGGCCGTGGCATACAGGCGGTCATCCTCCACGGAGAAATAGGCGCTATAGAGCACATCACCGCGCGGGGTATGCATGGCAAAGTGATCGGCCAGTTTCGTTTTCGGCTCATAGGGGATCGAGCCGGTCGCCACGATGAAGGCGATGCCCTCGACGACGGCCACGAGATACCCTTCCTGAAGGGTCGGACATCCGAGCTCCGAAGCGTTCTGGACCTTCTGAACCTCCAGATGATCTCGGCCCTGATCACGCTCCCAGCGAGTCGCTATGTGGGATACTTCGATGTGATCCAGCCGGACGCCCCCGACCCCGGCGGGGAGGGGTCGCGCCAGCAGGATCAGCACACTCAGCGTCACCCAAACTCTCACTCTCATGCGACCTCCTTGGAGACCCGTCCGCTTTGGACGAGCCTCCATCTCGAGGCCGGCACCCTTCCGGGCCCCGGCCTGCGACGTCCCGGGCCCCCTGCGAGATCGGGACGTCGTCTCGAGAAAGATATGAGGCCGAAAGCGACATCGTTACAGACAGGTATTCCGGGGGTTCGCCGACCCACGTCCCGACAACCTCCAAAAGAGTCAAGCGCTGTACTACATATAGGACTTATTTAAAGTTAAGGCTCAATTTGTAGTAAAGCAAGGGGTCAAAATGATACAGGGGCTTCGCGTACCCGGACTTTCCGCGTGGGGATGTCAGAGGGGAGCCGCACCAAACCTCCGATGCCACGGACCTGACACCATATTGATGAGAAGCCTCGGGGGACGACCACGGCTAAAAGAGTGGGACGGGTCCTGTCCCGAAGAAGAGACGAGGCCCCGGTCATTCGGCCAGGGGCTGAGTCTTGGATGGCGAGGTATGGATGGCCTGACCGCCTGCCCCTTCGTAGGGCGTTCACGAATCGCCCCTACATGAGGCGGCCTCGGCGGACGGTCCCCACGCAAAGAGTGACTGTTCCATATTCTCCGTTTGCCATATCGGTAGCCTGTGTGCCCCTGGGTCGACTCCCCTTAACAGAGCCGTTCGGGAGGTGAGAAGTGAGATGGAGAGCGGAAAGGGCACCTCCACGAAAGCACGATGTTTCAAGCATTCGGCAGATGGGCAGGTGGGCAGGTGGGCAGATGGGCAGGTCGAGAGACTGGCGTCTATCCCCGGAACACCGGCCGTCACGCCGGTGGCTTCCGTAGAGAGCCCGCCGTCATGCGGGCGTCATCCTCATGCACTGCCCGTCATGGCCGGGTCATCCGGAGGCATCTTGAAAAATCGAGATCGCCGGGCCATCGTTTTCCCGGATGGGAACCGCATTGCTCCCAACCGAACGGCTCTGTTAAAAGTGATGAGTGGTCAGACGGATGGCCGATTGCAAATATGAATTGTAGAATACATAAATTCCCGTAACAGAACCGTTCGGCTCGTGGAAACCCGTATGGATTCAGCTGGCCATGGTCGTCAAAGAGCGATTGGACAAACTCCTGTGCGACCGGGGCTGGGTCGAGAGCCGGGCCCGGGCCCAGAGCCTGATCATGCGGGGTTTTTTCCGCGTCGACGGCCGGGTCGTCACGAAGCCGGGGACCCGCGTGCCCGTGGACGCCGAGATCGAGTGGGTTCGTCGGCCGGAGCCTTACATCAGTCGGGGGGAGATCAAGCTGGCCCATGCGCTGGACGTCTTCCGGGTCGAGGTCGCCGGTCGGGTCGCCGTGGACATCGGGGCCTCGACGGGGGGCTTTACCCATTGTCTGCTCGAGCGGGGCGCCCGGCGGGTCTACGCCGTGGACGTCGGGCGCGGCCAGTTGGACCCGCGTCTGCGGCAGGACCCCCGGGTCATCGTGATGGAGCGGACGAACGCCCGCTACCTGAGTCGGGATCAAATCGCTGAGCCGGTCCAGCTCGTCACCGTGGACGTCTCCTTCATCAGCGTGACGAAGATCCTGCCGGCGCTCTTGCGGCTCGACTTTCGGGGCGATGCCGTCGTCCTGGTCAAGCCCCAATTCGAGCTGTCACCCCGGCATGTCGGTCGGAAGGGCGTCGTACGTCGGCCCGAGGACTGGGCGGCGGCCGTCCGGGCGGTCGTCGAGGCGGCCCGCGCCTTGGGTTTTTCCGTGCATGGGATCACGCCGTCCCCGATCCGAGGTGCCAAGGGGAATCGGGAGTTCTTTGTCCACCTGCGGTACCCGGCGTCACCCGACGGGCTTTTCGAGGCGGCCATCGGCGAAGCCATCGGAGCCCTGTCGAGCGCTGGCTCCGCGAGAGGGCCCCTGTAGAGAGCAGGCCATGTGGATCAGCGTCGTGATTCCTGCCTTCAACGAGGTGGCGCGGCTGGGGGATACCTTGGAGCAGATCCGGGATTGTCTCCTTCCAGCCGGAGCGTCCTTCGAGGTCGTGGTCGTCGACGACGGGAGCCAGGACGGTACGTGGGGCCTTCTTCAGACTTACCGGGCCCGCTATGAGTGGATTCGGTGTGTGCGTCTTCCCCGGAATCATGGAAAGGGCCGGGCGGTCCGGGAGGGCGTCGCCCAAGCCCAGGGTGACGTGATCGTTGTCTACGATGCCGATGCGGCGACGCCCCCGACGGTGATCCTGGAGTATGTGCCCTGGATCACGGAGAAGGGCTATGACGTTGTCATCGGGTCTCGGGAGCTGGGCCGGCGGCAGGGCCGGCGCGTGACGTACCCGTACATCCGTCGGCAGGCCGGCCGGGTTTTCACGTGGCTGGCCCGGACGGTCGTCCCGGGGTTTCTGGACACGCAGTGCGGTTTTAAGCTCTTTCGCCGGGAAGCGGCCCACCATTTGTTTGGGCTCCTCGAGCAACAGGGCTATGCGTGGGACGTGGAGATACTGGCACTGGCTCGGGGGTTTTCCTACCGCGTCGTCGAGGTTCCTGTGGACTGGCATCACCGACCGGGGAGCAAGGTCCATCTGGTCCGGGATGCCTGGCGGATGGTTTGGCAGTTGTATAGAATCCGGCGACGCCTCCGGCGGATCCTGCCCGATGCAGCCCGGCGGACCGACTGAAAGAAGCCGTTGGTCCGACCGGCTTTCCCAGGGACCGACGGGTCTGCGAATATCACAGGGTCGGGATGGGGCTCCAGAAAGGTCGGCTGAAGCCGTACAACAACACCCATCCCTGGAATTCCTCCCGGCGGTACTGGATACCTTGTCGGGCGAGCTCTTCTTCCAGGCGGACGGCTTCGAGTTGGTCGGACCGGAGTAGGACGGCCGCCTGGGGGTCGCTCAGGGCCTGGTGAGCTAAGAGGGCGTGCCGGTTTTTGGTCGTGATGAAGTAGGGCGCCGCCCGGATGCCCTCATCGGACAACCACATGAGGTGGTAGGCCTGCCAGAAGTCAGTCAGGACAGAGCGGATCTGGCGGGTCTTCAAGAAGTCCAGCAAGTCCCAGGCGCTTCGGGCACCCGCAAAAGCGGTCTGGTATCCATGGGCCATAGAGTGGAGACGCGCGGCCACGACGAGGACCAGCAGGATCCCAGCGACCTCGGGACTCCACCGGAAGACGGCATGTCGAAGCCACGCGGCCATGAGGACGGGGAGTATGGCATACAACGGTACAAGGTACCGGGCGTCGGGCGGCGGCCCGCTCCGGGCCAGGTTCAAGGCCAGGACGGAGACCGTCAGGGTCAGGGGGATCGAGCGAATGACGCGGGAGGCTTCGTCGGTCGTCTCGCCGGCCGTCCGGTATCGGACCAGGTACCATCCCGTCGCCAGACCCCACAGGACGAGGACCCATCCGAAGGTCCAGAAGGGTTCCTGGCCGGGGCAGACCGCTCCAAGTAGTTCTCGGGCCAGGATGCTGACCAGAGCCTGGAAGTTTCGCGGGATCCGGACCCACAGAGAAGCCCATCCACCGGTACCTTCGACAGGCACCCCTCCGCGACCCATCTCCTGTAAATTCATTTGGGCCAAGACCAAGCTGATCCATCCGTGGTAAGCATTCCACACGATGACGGGCATGAGGCCCAGCAGGCTCCCCAGGGCCGCGTAGAGGAGGCTGGCCCAGCCGGCTTCCCGGCGGTATCTCACGGCGAAGAGGAGGACGTATGCGGCGACGACGAGTCCGACGGACACCGTCAGGAAATGGGCCCACAGAGTCAGGCCCATCAGGAAGCCGACCCAGAAGTCGTACCGCCATCGAGTCCGGTCCGCCGGGTCAGCCGTGCTCATCCGGGTCAAGGCCCATAGGGTCCATGCCGTCAGGGCCAGGACAACGGCGCGACCCCCCATGCGTTCCCAACCGTATTGGAAGAAATCGCACACCACCGCCATCGCCAGGGCCCCCAGGCCGACGCGCCGGTCCCATAGGGCCGTCCCTAAGGCATAAACGCCCAGGCAGTAAGCCAGGGCCGCGAAGTCCAAGGCCCATACGAGGGTCAGGTACGACCGGCCCGTCAGCCACGTCCACAGGGCCGTCAGGATCGACACATGGCTACCCAGATAGGCCTGCCCATAGACGAACGTCGGCCGGCCGGGCCGCTGATAGGTCGGCGGATCGGCCGCCCAAGACATATAGCCCCGGCCTTCGACGATATCCATCGCCATGTCGTAAAAGACGGCCTCATCGCTCGTCACCATGGCCGGAACGACCGGATGCATCGCGGACCGGAGCCACCATCCGACGCCCAGGACCCCGAGGACCCAGAGCCCGTGGACGAAGGCCTGACGCTTCTCCGGACGGCGCCCGGCCCGGAACCCTCGCCAGGCCAGCGCCCCGAGCAAGACCAGGGTCCATCCCCACCAGACCGTCTTCCATACCCGGAGCCGCTGGAGATGAGACCGGGCGGGGACGGCCGTCCAGAAGTCCGAAGGCCGGAGGCACGCCGTCCGACCGGGCCGGTCCGGCGGGCACAGGTACCAGACGAATTCGTAAGGTCCCGAACGGTTCTGAAGTCGAAGTCGGATGCCGTGCCAGCCGCCCGTTAAGGGAACCAGGGCCTTGGAGGTCTCCCCGGTCCGTCCCCCGGTGGGTCGAACGACCATCTGTCGGTCGATCCAGACCCAGGCCGCGTCGTCGGCGTAGACCGAGAGGTGATAAGGACCCGGCCGAGAGATATGGAAAAATCCGACCCACTCTACAGCCCACGGTTGATCCGGCGGGAACAGCCATGACCGCACTTGCGTCGTGCGGTCGTGAACCCGTAGCCAGGGCGTACCCACGGCTTCCAGGTCTCGGAAGTAAAAGGCCGTAAAACCCCGCGGGGGAGCGTCCCGCCAGGCCATCCGGGTCAGGCCGACCCAGCCCCCGACGGCCAGCCCAAGGAGAACGATGATTCCGACGGGTCGGACCCATCCCCGTGGATTCCAGGCCTGGATCCAGCCGGTATTCCGGGCCAGGAGAAGTCCCACAGCCAAGCCCAGGGAGACGAGGGTCCAGGGCCGGTCCGGCACAGACCACCCGCCTATTTGAAGGGGTCCGTGAAAGAAGAGCCGGACCCACAGGGTCCAACCGGCGACCAGCAGGCCCCAACGGACCACCGGCCGGTCCAGCCACCGGAGACGCCGGACGCCCCGACTCAGCCAAGCCCGCAGGACCCTTCGTTCATCCAAGCCCATCGCCCGGATGCTCCCGGACAGGAGGTGCAGGATGCAAGATACAAGATGCAGGACGCAGGATGGAAATGGGGAATGGGAATCCGAGACCCGCTCGGGTGAGCCGGGCAGGGAAGAAGGACCCCGCTCTTACGAGCGGGGCTTGGACGAAAATGGTCCGCCAGCCCATCGGCCCAACTGCCGAATCAGGGCTTGGGGTCCCTGCCTGAGACCCGGTACCCAGTGCCCAGACCCCCTTTATCTTAGCAAGATGACCTGGAGTTCTCGGACGGCGATGTGGCCCGCTACGGGCGAGGCCGTCAGCTTCAGATAGCGGATCCGGTTCGGGGCGCATAAGAAGACGAGTCGGTCCCTCCGGGCCGTCGGGTCCGGATAGGTCCGGCCGTCGGGCAGGACGTGAGCGCCGGCCCAGACCCACCAGGGCACCGTGTAGACGGGCCTCCATGACGAGCCGTCCGAGGAGCCCCACAGATACAGGACTTTGTCCTTGGAGTCCGTAAAGACCCGGAGGGCTTGGAGAGAGACCTCGCGTCCGAAATCGACCGTCACATGCCAGTCGTCGGTATATCGGGTGACCCATGCCGTCTCGGGGTCGCCGTCTGTCATCGCCTGCCGAGCCGCCGGGGCGGCGGGTTCCAGGACCTGAGCCGACGCCGGCGACTGCCAATTCCAACGGGTCGGGGGTCGCACGGCCAAGTCCCGCCGGATCTGCTCCAGATTCAGGACCAAGAGGACGTCCTCCAGCTCCTGCTTTCGACGCAGGACCCACTCGGGCGGCAGGAGGGCCGTCATGAGTCGCCGGTATCGCTCCCACTGGTCTTGGGTACCGACGTTCCGGAAGCTCTCTGGGTGGAAGATGATGTACCGAATGTCCAAGTACTGGGCCAGCCAGAGCGCATGCGGCAGGGGCCAGTCTTTCAGGACGAACCGGATCCACTCGTGACTCGGGGGCGCCCAAGCCGCATAGGTCCCGATGACGGGCTTCCAGTGAAAGGTCGTCCAGTAAGCGTAGAAGGTGGAGCCCTCCCGAAAGTTGGAGTAAAGCGGGAAGACGGCCACGGCCCCCGGTTCGGGCGCGGCGGCCAGCACCCGGTAGATCGGCGGAGGCGCCGGGATGGGGAGCGCCCGCAGGGGCGCATGCCACAGGTCGATCAGGCCGACGACCAAAAGTCCGGCCAGGGCCCATCGGCGCACTCGGTCTGGCAGGTCCTGGAGCAGTCGCGTCGTGCCCAAGCCCGCCAGCAGGGCCAGGAAAAAGATAGTCATGATCCCCCAACGGGCCGGATACCGCATGGCCGAAAAGTAGGGTAGGACCCCATAAGCGACCCGAAATACGGGCGTCTGCGGTCCCAGGGACAGCAGGAAGCTGATCGTCGCTAACCCCCACAGGCCCAGGGCCGTCCGATTTCGCCAGGGAAGCGCCGCCAGGGCCGTGACGGCCAGGGCGCCCGGCCACAGGACCCGTTCCCCATCCCACCAGCGATGGCCCCACCAGGTAAAGCCCAGCCGAGCGCCCGTCGCCAGGTAACTCCCCGGGACGGCCGACCAGATGGCATTCTCTTCCATGCTCCGCCGAAGCCCAAATCGGAAGCTCGTCTCCCAGTACGGGAGGGCGACGCCGAAGACCAAACCCAGGCCGACGGCGGTCCCGATTCCGAGGGCCGCCCATCGATGCCACCGGGGTCCGGGGCGGGCGGCCCCGCTGAGATGGCCCCGGTAGTTCCATCTCATCCAAGCCCCATAGAGGGGCCCCAGCGTAAATAAGAAGAATCCGTAGTACATAGACGATATCATTTGAAAGGCCCACGTCAAGAAGGCACCCAGGAGAGACCCCGCCCGGCCCGTCCGGGCCCAACGGGTCAAATAGTAAAAAAAGAGGGGTATCAGGGGACCGAAGACCAACTTCAGGTTCGTGGCGTGATGGAAGCGGATGCTACAAAACCCATAGAGGAGCCCGGCGACCAAGGCACCCCCGTCCGAGGCACCCAGGAGTCGGGCCAACCGGTAGGTGGACCAGGCACTGAGCAGGAAGCCTAAGACAAAGAGGACGTTGCGGGCCAGGACCCAGTCGCCGGTTAGACCGCCGATCGGGAGGCCCAGGAGGGCCAACCCCAAGAGGCTGTCGTTGAACGTCATGGCCCGCTCGAGGGGGTGCAACACGTTGGCGTCCCACAGGTGCCGGGGGTCCCGGAAGAGCTGACGAGCAAACCACTTCATCTGCCAGAGGTCGAAGAGGGGGTCGCCCTTGTCGGGGACAAAGCGGCCGATATAGGCTGGATGACTGTAAGGATACGTGTTCGCCAGGGCGTACAGGAGGTACAGGACGAAGACCCAACGGTCCCACCGACGGTGAGACGGTCGAACCTCCCGAGAGGCGTCCTTTGGGTTCATGGCTCCCCAATCAGCTGAATGTCCCGAATGGCGATATGGCCGGCCACACGGGTCGAGGTGATCCGCAGGTATCGAACCCAATTTCGGGCACACAGCAAGACGGCCTGACCCGGGCGGTCGGAGGGGTACTCCCGGGCATAGGGGAGTCGACGCAGGCCGACCCACATCCACCACGGGACCGTATGGATGGGCCTCCAATCCTGACCGTCTGCCGAACCGCTCAAGAAAAACATCTTGTCCTTCGGGTCGTGCCGAATCCGAATCGCCCGCACGTAGACCGGACGCCCCAGGTCGATCTGGACCTGCCAATCGCCTGTATAGGGAATGGTCCAGACGGTCCGGGGGTCCCCATCCGTGATAGCCGTCCGGGCCGGTGGTTCCAGCGGGACTTGGACCTGACTCGGCGGTACAGACGCCCATCGCCACGATGACGGTGGGGCGACCCATAGGTCTTGTCGGATTTGTTCCAGATTCAGGGTCAGGAGGATATCCCCCTCGACCCGTTCGAGATGCCGGACCCACGCTCGTGGGAGCTGGTCCACACTTTGCTCGTACCGGCGAAACAGCTCGTCTTGACCCAGGCGGCTGAACAAACCGGCATGGAACACAAAGTAACGGACGTTGAGCTGAGCCGCAAGCCACAAGGCGTGGGCGCTCGGGAAATCGGCCAGGCCCGTGCGGATCCACTCGGCCCCCGGGATGGGCCACACGCTATAGGCCCCGAGGGTCGGCTTCTGATGGGCCAACGTCCAAGATCCGTACAGGGCAGAGCCGATATCGTAATTGGAGTACAGCGGAAACGCGGCGACCGCCCCGGGCTCCCGGTGTGCCCGCAGGCGGGCATAAACGGCCGGCGGCGTCGGGGCCGACTCGACGCGTAGAGGCGCATGCCACAGGTCGATCCCGGCGACCCCGCCGAGGAAAGCCATCAGGGCCCATCGGAAGCGAGCCGGACACCATGTCTGCAGGCGGGTGATACCCAGGCCGGCCAAGAGGGCCATGAAAAAGATGACCATCATGCCCCACCGGGCCGGGTAGCGCATCGCCGAAAAGTAGGGCAGGACGTCGTAAGCGACCCGAAATACAGGCGTCTGAGGCCCCAAGGACAGCAAAAAGCTTAGGGTGGTCAGCGTCCAAAGGGTCCCCGGGACACGGCCGGCCCAGGGGGGCACGAGGAAAGCCGCCCACGCCAGGACGCCGACCCATAGGGGCCGTTCCCAATCCCACCATCGGGCCGTCATCTCGCGGCCGATGCGGGATTCGGTGGCCAGATAATTCGTGACTCGCGCGGCCCACTGGCGATTCAGGCCGATGTCGTGCTCCAGGCCGAAGAGGTACCGGGACTCCCAGTACGGCAGGAGAAGGCCGAACGTCACCCCGAGGCCTATCGAGGCCAGGCCGACAGCGGCGAGGACCGTCTCCCACTTTTTCCGAACCCGGGGCGCCGGGTCGGCCGGGGATCGACTTCTCATCAAAAGCCCATAGAGGGGACCCAGGGTCAGGAGGAAAAACCCGTAATACAGACCCGAGACCATCTGCAGGGCCCAGGTCAGGGCCGCCTTCCACAGATCCAGAAGCCGACCCGTCTGAGACCATCGGGTCAAATATAGAAAGAACAGGGGGATCAGGGGTCCAAAGGCCATCTTGAGAATTCGTACGTGATGAAACCGCAGACTGCAAAATCCATACAGGAGCCCCGCGATGAAGGCCCCAAAGCGACTGGCCCCGAGCCGGTGGGCGAGCCGATAGGTCCACCAGGCACTCAGCCAGAAGCCCAGCAAGAGTAGGACGTTCCGGGCCAGGAGCCAGTTGCCGGTCGTCCAGCCGATCGGCGCGCCCAGCAGGCCTAATCCCCATTGAGCGTCGTTGAACGTCAGGGTCCGGGGAAACGGATACAGGCCGGGACCATCCCAGGGGTGAAGGGGATCCCGCAGGAGCTGGGACACGGAGGTCCCGAGGAGCCATACGTCGACCAGGGCATCGCCCCAGCCGTAGACGGCCTTTCCGATGAAAGCCGGATGACTATAGGGATATACATTGGCGACGGTATACAGGAGGTACAGTGCCAAGACGAGGCGGTCGGGTCGGCAGAAACCGGAATTCCGCATGAGGGGATAGGACCCTTTGGTCATTCAATATCCGAAGAGGACGATTTTATCGTCTTTCCCAAGACGATACCCAAGGGCCGATACCGTCCCCATTCCTGGGAATCGAAAGGTTCCGTCAGCCCAGCCGGAGCTTCCGGAAGGCGACGAGGCACATCCGGAGCAGGAGCCAGCCGTGACGCCAGCGGCGGATCTTCGTCGTCCCGTACGTCCGTTCCTGATATCGAATGGGCAGGTCCACGATCCGCAAACCCAGCTTGGCCGCACCAAACAAGAGCTCGAAGTCGCCAAAGGGGTCGAAGTCCCCGAAGTAGCCCCGCAGGGCCCGAATCCGCTCGTAGTCCCGCCGGTACAGGACCTTCGTCCCGCACAGCGTGTCCTTGATGGGTTGCTGGAGGAGCCACGTGAAGGCCATGCTGAAGAACTTATTGCCGAGGAGGTTGAAAAACCGCATGGCCCCCCGCTCCATCGGGTACACCAGCCGGGAGCCGTTGATGAACTCGCCCCGGCCCTGCACGAGGGCCTCGTAAAACTTCGGCAGGTCCTCCGGCGGGACCGTCAGGTCGCCGTCGAGGATCATCAGGACGTCGCCCCGGGCCGCCGCAAAGCCCTTCCGGACGGCGTCGGCCTTGCCGAGGGGTGCCCCCTGGTGGATGAGCTGGACGCGTCGTTCGGGATACCGCACCCTGCAGGCCTCGATGGCCTCGACGGTCCCGTCCGTCGAGGCCCCGTCGACGAAGACGAGCTCCGTCCCGGCGCCCATCTCGGGCACCCGCCGAAAGATTTCCTCGATGTTGCCGGCCTCATTGCGGACGGGGACGACGACGGACACCGACGGCGGCGGGTCAAGCCCCCGGTCCTCCCACGGGACGGGCCGGGCGACGCACCACTGGATCAGGCCCAACCGCCGCACGCCCGGCAGGAGCAGGGCCCACCGATTCAGGATGGTGCTCAAGAGGGGAATCCGCAGGGGGAGGAGCAGGCGCCGGCCCCGGGCGACGGCCTCAAAGCCCGTCAGGTAGAGAAGATTCTCGACGTCCGGCAGGGACAGCCAGTTCCGGATCGAGGCCGGGAACTTCCATCGAAGCTTCTCCCCCAGCCAGATGGCCGGCTCCCACAGGGCGTTGTAGAAGTTCAGGACGACCCGCGTATGGGGGGCGCATACGGACCGCACCTGTTCGAGGACGGCCTGGACGTCTTCTACGTAACCCAAGAGGTCCGACAGGATCACGTAGTCGAAGGTCCCCCGGAGGCTCAGGGCCTCGGCGTCGGCGACGACAAAGTGTAAATGGGGATACTTGGCCCGGGCGATCCGGACCATCGCCGGGCTCCAGTCGATGCCGACGCCAAAGGCCGGCCGGACCTGGGCCAGCAGGTCCCCCGTCCCACAGCCGACCTCCAGGACCCGGGCGCCCGGCGGAATCCAGAACGTGTAGAGACGGGCGATTTCGTCGTAGTAGGCCCGATGACGGCGGCGATAGACGTCCCGTCGGGACGCCCACCGGTCGAAGAAGGCCCGGAGTTGCTGATTCCGCTCCCGGCGCCGCCGCAGGTACAAGACGTCCTCAGACGGCCGATTCTGGATTTCGGGCCTCATGGACAGGACAAAGGAACGGGCTTCAGCGTTTGATCTTGGGTGTTCGACGTCGGGTCCGTAAGTCTTATGCCCACGGCCTACGCCGAACGCCCATCAGAACAGCGTGTAAATGAAGGGAGCCAAGACAGGATTATGGCCCAGCACGATGAGTAAGCTCAACAAGAGCAAGGTGACCATCATGGGAATCAGCCACCAGAGCTTATGAGTCCACAAAAAACCGAACAACTCCGCCACGATGGCGGCCCGGGTCTTGATGGACGTCCATCCCTTCATGGCTTCCGCCTCCACTCCGTGAACCCAAGGACGGGCCTCAGGCGTTCCGAGATGTCGAGACGATGTGATGACGGGACGGCGGGACTGCTTCGGGGACCCGGCCCCGCTTCTCGACGATGAACCGGTCGATCACGAGGACCTCCAGGCCGCTCCGGAAGAAGGTCGACAGGGCATCGGCCGGAGAACACACGATGGGTTCCCCTTTCAGGTTGAAGCTCGTGTTCAGGACCACGGGCACGCCCGTCGCCTCTCCGAACCGGCGGATCAGGCGGTCGTACAGGGGTTCCCAGGCGGCCGTCACCGTCTGGATCCGGGAACTCCCGTCCACGTGCGTGACGGCTGGAATGCGGTCGACCGCCGACGACCGGACGGGCACGGTATAGAGCATGAACCGGGCCGGATACTGGCCGATGGCCGGCCCCCCGTCGAAAAACCGTGGGGCCGCCTCGGCCGCCACCGAGGGCGCAAAGGGCCGATAGGGCTCCCGAAACTTGATGAGGACGTTCACGCGGTCCTTCATGTCCGGCCGCCGGGGGTCGGCCAGGATACTCCGATGCCCCAACGCCCGGGGCCCCCACTCGAGGCGCCCCTGAAACCACCCGACGACCCGCCCTTCCAAGAGGTGCTCGACGGTCCGGTCGATCAGGGTCTCCTCATCGGGCGCTTCCTGGAAGGCGACGCCGGCCCGCTCGAGAGCCGCCCGGACCTCGGCGGGCTTGTACGCCGGGCCCCAGTAGGCATGCTCCATCACGAACTTCCGGGGATGCCCTAAGACGGTATGGTAGGCCCACAGGGCCGCCCCGAGGGCCCCGCCGCCGTCGCCGGCATTCGGCTGGATGAAGATCTCCTCGAAGGGGCCCTCCCGGAGGATGCGGGCGTTGGCCACACAGTTGAGGGCGACGCCTCCGGCCATGCAGAGGCGCCGGAGACCGGTCCGCTCGTAGAGGTATCGAGCCATCGCCAGGAGGATGTCCTCCGTCACCCGCTGGACGCTGGCGGCGATGTCGGCATACCGCTGATTTTCATCGGCTAACCGTTCCCAGTCCGGAGGCCGCTCCCCGAAGTAGGCCGGCCAGCCGGACCGGCGGGTGAAAAAGGGCGTGCCCGGCCGGCGGGGCGGCCCAAAGAGCTTCTCGAAGCGGTCCCGGAACATCCGGTCCGACGAGTAGGGATACGCAAAGTAGTCCATGTCCAGCCACAGGGAGCCGTCCGGCTTCAGGTCCAGAAGCCGATAGATGTCCTCCACGTACCGGGGCTCCCCGAAGGGCGCCATGCCCATGACCTTGTACTCGCCCTCGTTGACCTCGAAGCCCAGAAAGGCCGTGAACGTGCTGTACAGGAGCCCGATCGAATGGGGAAACCGCAGTTCGGCGATGGCCTCGATGACACGGTCTCGGCCGACGCCGAGCGTCGCCGTCGACCACTCCCCCACGGCGTCCGCCGTCAGGATGGCCGCCTCGTCAAAGGGCGAACAAAAAAAGGCGCTGGCCGCATGGGACAGATGATGGTCGCTGAACAGGATGCGGTCCGGCGAAATACCCAGCAGACGCTGGATCCGGGCCTTCACCCACAGCTTGTCGGCCAGCCATCCCTGGACGGCCTCCCGGAACGCCGGCCAGCTCCGGGGGTATGTGCTCAGGACGCTCATCCAGAGACGTTCCCACTTCCGGAAGGGCTTCTCGTAAAAGACGACCCAGTCGAGGTCCGAGCCCCGGACGCCGCCGGCCTCCAGGACGTATCGGATCGCGTGTTCGGGAAACCGAAAGTCGTGCTTCCGGCGGGTGAAGCTCTCCTCGGCCGCGCAGGCGACCGGCACGCCGTCCCGGAGAAGCACGGCCGACGCGTCGTGGAAGTAACAGGAGATCCCCAGAATGTCCATGGCCGGATGTGTCCCCGGTGATGCCCGAAGCCGGCTTCAAAACTGACGCCGGGCCTCTTCTAAAGTCGCCGGAAAGCGCTTTCGAAAGTCCCAATACGTCGGCACGGCCCGGCGCCGGGTCCGCAGGGGGTCCTGCCGAAGCCGGATCCACAGGGCCGGAAGGGCCAGGACCCCTAAAAAGTACAGGAACAACAGGACCTGCCCCGGCCACCGGGCGACGACCCACAGGACTTCGACGAACCGCCGCCAGACCGACCGCTTCATCCGCTCCGACTCCCCCCAGGACGGATGAATAGCGCCTCTGAGCGCATCTCCCGATGCCCCGGCGCCGGCTCGATTCTATGTTATTAGAAGAATAACCCCGTCACGGGTCATTTTCCTCTAAAAATTTGACGTCCGGTCCGCCCGCGGGTTCCCCCAGGTTCGTCTCCATAACGGATAGCCCCATCGGGGGGCCTCGATTTGGCCGAGTCGCCGTCCTCGGCTATGATCGTCCCGGCCCGGGGACCCAATGAGGCATGTCAAAAATCATGTCAAAAATATGGGCCCCGACCCGAGGTCCGGTCCGTGCGTCGCTGGCTCATGCGTCTGACGATGGTCCTTGGGGGCACGCTGGTCGGGGCCGTCGCCGCCGACCTCCTGGCGACGGCCCTCCGGCTGGTCCCGCCGGCGCATCAACAGCCGGTGCGACTGAAGTACCACGACTTCATCCAAAACCGATACGGCGTGCAGGACGTCGAGCACGCCCTGCCGAAGCCGCCGGGCACCCGTCGGATCGTCGTCCTGGGGGACTCCTTCACCGTCACGGAGGGCTGGGACATCCGATACGACGACCTCTTCGGGCCGTACCTGGCCCGTCGGCTTCAGGCGATGGACCCGTCCCACCGCTACGAGGCCATCTTATGCGCCCGGGCCGGGTGGACGACCGTCGATGAGGTCACGGCGTACATCCACCTGTGTGAGCGCTTTGAGCCCGACTGGGTCATCCTGGCGTACGTCTTGAACGACGTCGAGAGCGACGCGGCCCGTCCCGAGGCCATCACCGTCGAGGACCTCTTCTATCGACCCCGGAGTCGGCTCGAGCGGTGGCTCGTCGAGCATTCCTCTCTGTATCGTCTGTGGTTTCTACGCCACGAGTGGCCCCGGCTGAAGGCCGCCTGGCAGGCCTACTTTCGGTCCATCTACATGGCCAACCCCCGGGGCATCCAGCGATGGCATCGGGCGATGGACATTCTGGCCGAACGGACCCGGGCCCGGGGCGTACCCGTGATCGTCATCATCTTCCCCTTCTTCGACTACCCCCTGGACAAGACGTACCCCTTTGCCGATATCCACGCCTGGGTGGCGCAAGAAGCCCGGCGGCGGGGCTTTGCCGTCGTGGACCTCTGGCGGACGACCTTCTTTGGCCAGGCCTCGGACGCCCTGCAGGTCCGTCCCGGCTACGACGCCCATCCGAATGCTCGGGCCCACCGGATGGTCGGCGACACGCTGGCCCGGCTGTTTCAGGAGTGGCGTCTTCTCCCGGCGGTGGCCTACACGGGGAAATGACGAGGTCTGATCATTCTCCTTCAGGGGGCGAGCGGACCGGCCATCGAACGTCCGACAGTTCCCTGGCGCTTTTGCCAGACGGGGTCCCAGTTCGTTGTCGGGAACCAGACCCGTCGCCCGTCGCCCGTCTGGCCGACGGCGTTCAGGTACAGACTGCACTGACGGAGGGTATCGGGAAGCGGTACGAAAATCCGCACGCGAGTCCGGTCTCCGGGAGACAGGTCGTGGGGAAGGCCGAAGAGTCGGTCTGTCAGGCGTCCGTCACAGATGAGTCGGGCGGCGATGAAGACCCCTCGATCCGGGTCAGCCCGCCAGTAAAAGGGACCGGGGTTCCGGACGATCACGTCACCCTCCAGCACATCGCCCGGCTGGACGTCCCCGGGCGGCGGGAACTCGGCGTCGATCTCCACGCGTAAGTCCTCCCAAGGCGGCGTCGGAGCGCCGCAAGGGAGTTCCAAAAAGAGCGGCCGAGACGGGTCTGGGCAGGCCGGCAGGACGTCGACCGTCCGGCGGAGGCGCGTGATTCGTCCGAGGCGGTCGACCTCCACCGTCAGGACGTGGCGGCCGGGCGAGGCCGGGGCGGAGAAGGCAAAACGACACTTCCGGGGATGGAACAGGGCCGGTGGGTCCCAAGTCAGTTCCGTAGCCGGGGTCGCTCCTTCGTCCCAGGCGATCCGGACCCGCCAGGCTTTTCCGAAGGGGAAGGCCCATTTGGCCGGGGCTCGCGTGTTCCAGACGACCCCGCGGCAGGCCGGCGGGACCTCCAGGCCCAGGGTGACTCGACCGGCCAGAAGCTTGGAGGGTACCAGTAACCGCAAGTCCGTATCGCCTCGGAGGGTCGTCGCCCGCTGGCCCGGGGGGATTCGCCAGAAGGAGACGCTCCAGACTCGGCCCCAGGACTGGATGCCCGGCCAGTTCGAGAGTCGGCGAACGAGGCTCGGAGCGGCCGGGCCGTAGCGTCGTTCGTGCAAGAGGACCGTGTCCACGCCGAGGGCCTGGAGCAACCGGATCGAGTGGGTCGTCGGAAACTCTTCCAGCTCACTTCCCAACTGGTACTGGATGGGGGGCCACAAGCCTGTCAGTCCGTTGATGAGCTTCTTCCAGTGGTAGGTCGAGGCCAGCAGACGCTCGGGCTCGTCCAGCCAAGCGATGGGCCGGCCGTAGATCTCGCCGACCCATGCCATAGGCATCGGGAGCTCGACGACGGTCTCGATTTCCGGCCGTAGGGCCAGGAGCCGGTAGGGTCGGGCCAGTTTGGGATGGAGGGCCTCCTCGACAGGCAGGACGCTGAACGTTTCGGCGGCGAGGCCCAGGACCACGCCTATCCGGAGGAGGTCGGTCCATCGAGACCGTCGGCCGAGTCGCTGGCCCACGGCCGTCGCCAGGAACCCGGCGACCAGCATGGTCGGGAGGCTCCATCGCAGGGGATTTCGGGTCGCCCATAAGGGTGGATACACGTACAAGGCCAGCATATAGGGGGCCGGGACCCGCCAGCCGGGACCGGAGGCGTAGGGTCCTAAGGCCAACAGGGCCGTGACGATCCCCGTCCAACGCAGGCTCCGGAGCCATGGGGGGAGTCCCCGGAGGGCGAAACTCAGGCCAAACAGGCCGACGGCCAGGACGCCTGGGAACAGGGCGTCCTCCTGGGGCGGCAAGCGGGGTCTTGGCAGGACGCCCAGCTTCTGATGCCACAGCCAGGCGTTCGGCGGCGGCACGAGCCACACCCACGCATAGCCCGTGAAGTACGTCTGATGCTGGAGGGTCCGCACGGCTCCCATATCTCGGGAGACCCGGTAGTACACCCCCAGGACCGGGCTCATGGCCAGCCAGGCCAGGCCGAGGCCGAGGAGCCACGTCCGGACCCGTCGGAAGCCGAAGGGAGACCGGTCGGCGAGAAACCACAGGGCGGTCCACAGGACCAGGAAGAACGTCAGGATAATACCCAGGTACAGGCTGGTGAGGAAGGTCCACAGGAAGGCCCCCCACAGGAGAAGCCACCATCGGAAGGCCCCATCCTGCCAGAAGCGCCAGTTCGCATAGACGACGACCGGCAGGGGAAACAGGGCGATGATGTGGGCGTGGCCCAGGGCCAGATTCCAAGTGATCCAGGGGTAAAAGGCGAAGACCAGTGTCCCGACGAGGGCGGCCCATCGGTCCCGGGACACCCCTCGCAAGACAAAGAAGGTGGTCCCCGCCGTGAGCAGGACCAAGATCAGGCAGGTTACGTTCATCGTGAAGATCGGATTGCGGGTCAGCCACCAGACCGGGCAGGCCAGAGGGGCCAGGCCCATCATGTTTTCCGAAAAGGCCGTAGCGTAGGGGTACGGCCGCATGGCGTTGGAGGCCCAGTATGTAGCCCACTGACCTGTCTCCAGGACCCGGCAGTTCCAGGTCAAGACCCACGTAAAGATGGCGATGTCGCCCTGTGTGCTGTAAGCATGCGTGGCGATACGCCGGAGGAGCGTCCCATGGTTGGCCAGGGTCCACCCGACCAGACCGGCGACGATAGCGACGTCCGTCCAGATGTGACGAAGCTTCAGGGTCATGGTTCTGTTGCTGAGGCGGGTCCCGACGGTTCGGGGAGAGTCTCGGCCACGACGTAGAGGGGACGACCTTTGACCTCATCGTGGATCCGGGCGATGTAAAGGCCCAGAAGGCCCAAGGCGATGAACTGCCACGCCATCAGGAACAGAAAACCCAGGGCGACCCACGCCCAGGCGGCAGGCGGGCGGCCGGCGACTAAGCCGAGGCCGACGAAATAGCCTAAACCCAAGGCGACTCCGATGAGCAGAATGATCCCTATGTATAGAGCCGCGTAGAGGGGCGCCGACGAGAAGGCCGTAATCCCGTCCAGGGCAAAGCGGGTCATCCGCCATACCGAGTACTTCGTCGTCCCCGCGTATCGGGGCGCCCGCTCGTACTCGATGCCGACCTGTCGGAAGCCGACCCATGCGGAAAGGCCCCGCAAGAAACGGGCCCGTTCCCGAAGTTCCCGCAGGACGTCGACGACGGCCCGACTCATCAGGCGGAAGTCCCCCGTATCATAGGGGATGGGGACGTGAGCCAAACGGGCCAGCAGGCGGTAGTACAAAGCGGCCGTAAGCCGTTTCCAGAGGCCCTCCCCGTGCCGCCGTTTCCGCACGGCATATACGACGTCGTACCCCTCCCGCCACTTGGCGATCATCGCCGGGATTACCTCCGGCGGGTCCTGTAAGTCCGCATCCATGACGATCACGGCCTGTCCGCGAGCATAATCCAGGCCTGCCGTGATGGCCGCCTGGTGGCCGAAGTTCCGGGAAAACCTCAGGAGCCGAACGCGCGGGTCCTGCGCATGCAAGCGCCGGATGATCGCCGGCGTGGCGTCCGTACTCCCGTCGTCGACGAACAAGACTTCGTAGTCCCCCCCGACCGACGCCATTACGGCCGTGATACGGCGCCACAGTTCTTCGATCGTTTCCTGTTCGTTGTAAGCCGGAACGACGATCGAGTACATCGGTCCCTGCGTCATACAGGAGCACGTCCTGCACGGGGATTACCGGAGCCGTTGAGTCCGGCGGACCCAGTTGTCCCAGTAGAGACTCCCGGCCCGACATTCGAAAGTCACGAGATAGACCCGTCCTGTCTCCCAGGGAAATCGGTCGGCGTTTTCAAAGCGAATGAAGACCGAGGGGCTGGCGTCGGCGACCCGCAGACGGGTCCCATCCTGCCACCGGGGGGCAACGAGGACCTTCAAGGTAATCGTCTCGCCCCGATATGCGTAGGGTGCGATGACGAATTGATTGCCCTCGACCCATCGGCCCGGCGGCCACCATTGGCAGGCAACCCCCACGATGCACGATGCAAGACAAAGGACCATAGACCATAGACCCCAGACCGTGGACTTGACCGGGCGATTCGAACGTCCTCTGCGCATAGCCCTGCGGGGATTAAAAAGTGTGATAAGAAGTTGATCCGACGCCATTCCCAAGAACCAAACGACCCTGTTCAGGCAAGGCGGTTCTGCTACCGCCGAAGTCTATAGTCTATGGTCCGTGGTCTGTGGTCTGTGGTCTGTGGTCTATGGTCGGTCGGTCTATAGTCCGGCCCCCGGACCCATCCCGCAGACCACCTTAGACCCAGTGGTCGGGCCGTTGTTTCAGGTACTGGCGGAGCGTCCGTAGGGATACACCCAAGATGCGGGCGGCGTCTTCCTCCCGGACCTGCAGGAGTTGCAGGACCGACTGGGCCGTCAGGCGGCGGACTTCCCCCAGAATAAACGGCCAGGGGCGAATCCGATGGCCGACCTCGGGGTGCTCGAAGAGGTATCGCAGGATCCGGGAGACGAACGTCTCCCACTGGGCCTGCAGGTCGGCCCGGTCGGAGATGAAGTGCGCCTGACGGATGGCCTTCTGGACCGTCGCCAGCTCGATGAACAGGCCCGACGATTGGCGAAACACGGCCTGTTTGACGACCTCGATGAGCTCCCGGACGTTGCCCCACCAGGGGTGCAGGCGGAGGCGCTCCATCGCCTCGACGGTGAAGCCCCGGGCCGGCCGCTGATACTGGCGAGCCGTGTCCTCCAGGACCCGCTGGGCGATGACGGGGATGTCCTCGGACCGCTCCCGGAGCGGGGGGACGTGGAGGAGATAGACGGGCAGACGTTCCATCTGCCACCGTTGCCACCACTGGCGAGCTTCTTCGGCCTGCATCATGACCAGGGAGGCGCCCCAGACGAGGCCGTTCCGGGTCTTGCGGAGCACCGTCAGGGCCTTCTCCATCCAGGCCGGGGGCCATTCGTGCCAGTGGTAAAGGAAGAAGGCCTGCCGCCGCTGGATGGCCCGGGTCCATTCGGCCAGGCTCCGGGGATGACGGGCATCGATCCAGACATAACTCCCCTGTCCCCGAAGGTGCAGGGCATATTCCCATAAGGCCGTCTTACCGACCCCCGGCTCGCCGTGCAGGACCAGGCCCGCCCGGTCGCGCACGACCAGGTGCAGGCTCTCGGTCAGTTGAAGCCAGGGCTCGCTGATGCCCATCAGGACGGGGGCTTCCTTCAATTTCCGAACCGGCATGACCCATCTGTCCATCCAAATTCGGCAGTCCGGCCATTCGGGAATCCGGGCGTTGGGGAGACGAGAGACCCAATATTTTAACCGGTGTGACCCCTGAACGACGGTGGACCGGTCTTCCCAATGGCCGAAAGAGACTCAAGCGGTCGTCATCCGTTGACGAACGACCTCATACAGGAGGATGGCCGCCGAGGCGGCGACGTTCAACGACTCCAGGTGGACCATCGGGATGCGGACCGTCTGGTCGCATAGCTGCAAGGCCGTCTTGGTCAAGCCCTCCCCCTCATGGCCCAGGACCAGGGCGATGGGCCGGTTCCCCTTTAAGGCGAACCACGGCTCGGGCGCATAGGGGTCGGCCGCCACGACCCACACGCCCCGCTCCTGAAGCTGTTGAATGAGTTGCTGGAGGCTCCCGTAACGGGCGACGGGCACGTACGGGAGGGCGCCCGAGGCGATGTGGGCCACCGTCGGGGTGACCCGGACGCCCCGATGCCGGGGAATGAAGACCCCCTGGACGCCGGCACCGGCCGCCGTGCGCAGGACGTTCCCCAGGTTCGTGGGGTCCTGGACATGGTCCAGGACGAGGAAGATCGTCGTCGGGCGGACCGTCTCCAGGAGGTCTTCCGGGTCGGCGTACCGAAAGGCCGCCAGTCGGGCGAATACGGGCGCGTGCTTCTTCCGGCGCAGAAACTCGGGTAGACGCTCCTCGCCCGTCGTGTAGGGAATCCCGTGCTCCCTCGCCATGGCGATGAACATGCGGTGCGAGGGATGCTGACCGACCAGGACGATCAGGTCGACCTGGTCCGGCTTGGCGCGCAGGACCTCCTTGACCGCATGGACTCCGCTGACCCAGAGGGGGGCAGGCTCCCTCTCTTCCCCACGGACGGCTTGAGGCCGACGCGATTCAGGCGCCGTCATGCCATGTCTCCGGAAGACATCGAGTTTCGGGGCCCACGATTATGCCAGGACCCGAAGCCATCCCCAAAGGCCCAGGGCCAGCAGGCTGGCCGGCGAGACGTCGGTCTTGCGGGCCCATACCTCCAGACGGGCCGCTTCCTGGGCCCACGCTTGCCACTGCGCCGCCGTCAGGGCCGTCCCCTCGCGGTGATACTCCTGATACACGCGACGGCCGATATTCCAGCGATTCCAGGCCGCCGGCTCGTACTCGGCCATCCGTCCCGTCAGGACCCACAGCCGCCAGAGGTCAAAGCTCTGCCGAAGAAAAGTATCCACGTCCAGGGCCGCCGGGTCCAGTCGGGCGACGAACGAGAGCAGACGTTCGTAGTCTTTGTGCAGGACCCACGGCAGGACCGTGGCGGCCGAGGTCTGACGGGCCGACGCCGGCAGGTAAGGTTCGATGTCCGCCCATTCCAGGGGCCGACTCGGTTCGACGACTGCCAGGTTCTCGAAAGCCTGAATCACGGGGACGACGTCCAGAAAGACGGCCGCCGCCAGCCGTTGGGCCAGGGCCGGCGATATCGTCAGCCGAAAAGCCCGGGCCAGCCGAACGATCCAATTGGGGAAGTCCGCCGGTCCCAGGGCCGGCTGATGGAGGACCCACACCCGAGAACCCAAGGATTGCCAGACCGACTCGGACCAAGGGGGCCAGCCCTCGACCCACCATAGCAGACCCGGCGGCGCCCGCAGGATGACCTGCGTGTGGCGTTCAAAGAGATCGGCCGACAGGGACGCTACCGGGAGCTGAACCAAGAAGACGACGGACAGCAGGGCCGATCCCGTCTCAGGCCAGGTCTGGACCTGGTCCCACCGACGGATGCCGGGATACTTCTTACGGAGTACCTTCCAGACGTAGTCTTGGGCCTTCATCGCCAGGAAGGGCGGCTCCGCTAAGCAAACGAACACCGAACATGAGGCCCACTGCTTGTGAGCCGTCAGGAAGGCCGGGAAATCCCCTACAGGGACGCCCCATGCCCGGACCTGCTCAGGCGACACGGCGGCCGTCGGCAGGCTCGTCTTCGAGACCGGCGGCTTCCGCTTTCGGACCATGGACAAACCGTCGTCGAACGGACCGGGATACAACAAGCCATCTCACAAAAGGTAAAAGGTGCCTGGAAGCGCTCGCATCAATCCGACCATGGACCATAGACCATAGACCGGCTTGGGCCCAGGGGGGTCTATGGTCCGTGGTCGAATATCGAGGGTCCGATCCCGGTCCCGTCGGATTTATGAGACTGGTTCAAGAATACCAGAGTCGTTCGGTTCGTGAAAAGCCACATGGATTCGGCCTTATTAGCTCATGGCTCATAGCAGAGCCGTTCGGTTGGGAGGAATGCGGTTCCCATCCGGGAAAACGGTGGCCCGGCGATCTCGATTTTTCAAGATTCCTCCGGATGACCCGGCCATGACGGGCGGTGCATGAGGAGGACGCCCGCAGGACGGCCGGTGTTCCGAGGATAGACGCCCGTCGCCCGACCTGCCCATCGGCCGACTGCCTGAAACATCGTGCTTCCCGAGGGATGGGAAAGGTCGTTCCGACGCCATTCTCACGAACCGAACGGCTCTGATGATATCATGGCGACCCAGGCCCGGCCTCTTCCAGGCGTTCCCCTAAGCGGACGGGGTGCCCCTGCAGGAATGCCGAGACGGCCATCCGGGGACGGCTCTCCAGCTGGACCTCCAGGAGCTCCAGGGCATCCCGGCCGCAGGCGACGACCCACCGCTTCTTGTCCACGTAAACCGTCGTCCCCGGCGCTTCGTCGTCCATGTCCGGCACGACCCGGGCCCGGGTGATTTTCAGGAGTCGCCCCCGCCACCACGTGTAGGCCGACGGCCACGGGTCCATCGCCCGGACCTGCCGTTCGATCCACTCGGCCGGTCGGTCCCAGCGGATCCGGCCTTCCTCTTTCTGAACCTTCGGGGCGAACGTGGCGGCCGATTCGTCCTGCTCGACCGGCCGGATACGGCCCGCCAAGTAATCCGGCAGGACCTCGATGAGCAGGGCGGCGCCCGCCCGGGCCAACCGGTCCTCTAAGGTCCCCGTCGTGTCGTCGTCCCGGATCGGGACGACCCGCTGGGCGAGGATCGGGCCGGCGTCCATCCGCTCATTCATCCGGATGATCGTCACGCCGGTCTCCCGTTCCCCCGCCAGCAGGGCCCGGGCGACCGGGGCGGCCCCCCGGTACTTCGGGAGGAGCGAGAAGTGAACATTCAGGCACCCGTGGAGCGGGATTTGCAGGACGGCCGGCGGCAGGATGAAACCGTAGGCCGTCACGATGAACACGTCGGCCGACCACACCCGAAGGGCCCGGGCGACCTCGGGCCGTTTCAACGTGTCTGGTTGAAAGACCGGGAGCTGGGCTCGGAGGGCCCAGGCCTTCACCGGCGTCGGCTCGACCTGCTGACCCCGGCCCCGGGGGCGGTCCGGCGCCGTGACGACACCTACGACGGTCCCCATCGGCCACTGGACCAGGGCCTCCAAGACCCGGACGGCGGCGTGCGGCGTTCCGAAAAAAAGAATACGAGTCATCGGTCTTGCGTGTCGGATGTAAGGAACGTGACGATGTGACGGCGTGACAAAGTGACAAAGTGACGGCGTGATGAAGAACCAGTCTCATACATCCGACGGGACCGGGATCGGACCCTCGACATCCGACCACAGACCATGGACCATAGACCCCCTGGGCCCAAGCCGGTCTATGGTCTGGGGTCTATGGTCGGATTTACGAGATCGCTTGGAAGTCAAAAAAGAGCTGAAGTTAAACCCGAATGTTCTAAATTTTGCACCGTCACCTCACCGCTTTATCGCTTCGTTACTCCATCCCCCATGTCCCTCGTCACTTCATCACGTCTCTTCTGGCGTGTAGACGAGGTCCGGATAGAGGGGGAACTGTTGGGTAAGCCGCCGGACGACGGCCCGGGCCTCGGCCTTGATCTTTTCGTTCTCAGGATTCTTCAGGACCTCAGCGATCCAGTGGCCGATGAGGCGCATCTCGGGCTCCCGCATCCCCCGGGTCGTGACGGCCGGCGTCCCGATACGGATCCCCGACGTGACCATCGGCGGGTTCGGGTCGAAGGGAATCGTGTTCTTGTTGACCGTGATGCCGACCTCCTCGAGGAGGGCCTGGGCCTGCTTACCCGTCATCCCGATGGGCCGCAGGTCGACGAGCATGAGATGGTTGTCCGTCCCCCCGGAGACGAGCCGGAGGCCCTCCTCGATGAGTTGCTGAGCCAGGGCCTGCGCGTTACGCACGATCTGGGCTTGATACTCACGAAATTCCGGCGTCATCGCCTGCTGAAAGCATACGGCCTTGGCGGCGATGATATGCATGAGGGGCCCGCCCTGGGTGCCGGGGAAGACGGCCCGGTCGATTTCCTTCGCGTAGACTTCCCGACACAGGATGAGGCCCGACCGGGGACCCCGGAGGGTCTTGTGGGTCGTCGTCGTCACGAAATCGCAGTGGGGCACGGGGTCGGGATACAGCCCGGCGACGACGAGGCCGGCGACGTGGGCGATGTCGGCCATCATGTACGCGCCGACGCTCCGGGCGATCTCCGCAAAGCGGGCGAAGTCGAGCTTGCGGGGGTAGGCGCTGAAGCCCGCCAGGATGAGCTTCGGGCGATATTCGTGGGCAAGGGCCTCGACCTGGTCGTAGTCGACCGTCTCGGTCTCCCGGGAGACGCCGTAGGCGACGACCCGGAGGTATTTGCCCGAGTAGTTCAGGGGATGGCCGTGACTGAGATGCCCCCCGTGAGACAGCTCCATCCCGAGGATCGTGTCGCCGGGCTGGAGCATCGCAAAGTAGACGGCGATGTTGGCCTGCGTGCCCGAATGGGGCTGGACGTTCGCGTGTTCGGCCCCGAAGAGCTGTTTGGCCCGGTCGATGGCCAACTGCTCGATGCGGTCGTAAAATTCGCACCCGCCGTAATACCGCCGGCCCGGATAGCCCTCGGCGTACTTGTTCGTCAGGACCGAGCCGGCGGCTTCTAAGACGGCCCGGGTCGTGAAGTTCTCGGAGGCAATCAGCTCCAGGGTCTGGCGCTGACGCTCCAGCTCCCGTTGCATGAGCCGGGCGACCTCGGGGTCGGCCTGCCAAAGGGGGGTCCCCATCATGACGGTCCTCCACGCTACATGTTCACGGTATCGCCCGGGCGGAACGGAATCTTCGGCGCCGAGGCGACCCGGCCGGACGCCGAAGACTCGAGGCCATTATAACAGGGCCGTTCGGTTCGTGAAAACCCGCACGGATTCGGCTTTTCCGACCCTCCGGGGGACGGTTTTTCAAGTAAAGGGCCATTCGGGAGTTCGGGAATCCGGCAGTTCGGGAAGGCCGTTCGGCGGCCGACGTAGAAGGCGAGGGGCATCCATCGTTTCAAGCGTCCATGTCTCCCTGAAGTTTTCCCGAGTCTTCGCCGCCTCTTGTCGCCGACCGCCGGTACCGGCCTCCAGGCCTCATCCCCGCTCCGGCCGGCGAGAATTCCCGTACCTTGCGTCCTCCCGTCTCCTCCTGTATCTTGCACCTCACGCCTCGGACGGCCCGGTGATGTCGGCCCGACTTCCCGGGGTCCCGTCGCCTCGCGCTGAACCTTTTAGGAAGTAGGAAGACTGATCGGAGGACTGGCGGTCATGGGACGGGTACGTTCGTATTTCATCGCCGGTAACTGGAAGATGCACACGCTTCGGGCGGAGGCCGTGGACCTGGCCCGGCGGGTCGCCGAACACGCCCGGTCGGTCCCGGCCGTGCGGGTCATGGTCGCCCCGCCGTTTCCGTGGCTTCTGCCCGTGGCCGAGGCCCTGGCGGGGAGTCCCGTGCATCTCGGCGCCCAGGACGTCCATTGGGAACAGAAGGGTGCTTACACGGGGGCCGTGTCGCCCGAGATGCTGAAGGACGCCGGGTGCGAGTACGTCATCATCGGCCATTCAGAACGGCGGCAGTACTTTGGGGAGACCGACGAGACGGTCTTCCGGAAGCTCCAGGCGGCCCTCTCCGTCGGACTGCGGCCGGTCCTGTGCGTCGGAGAGACGCTGGACCAACGGCAGGCCGGATGGACCCTGAAGGTCATCCGGCGTCAGCTCTGGGGAGCCTTGGAGGGCCTGACCCCGCCGGCGGCCTTTACCATCGCCTATGAGCCCGTGTGGGCCATCGGGACGGGCGTCCCGGCTCATCCCGAGCAGGCCCAGGAGGTCCACGCCTTCATCCGGGCCGAGGTCGCCCGGATCTGGGACGCGTCCATAGACCTGCACGTCCTGTACGGGGGGAGCGTCACGCCCGACAACGTCGAGGGCTTCCTGCGGGCGCCCGACGTGGACGGCGCCCTCGTCGGCGGGGCCAGTTTGAAGGCCGAGGCGTTCTGCACTATCTTAGACATAGCCCAAAACCTTTCCGCGGGCCGATCAAGTTGACCCAAGCCGGCAGGTCGAGCTGGCCCCAGGGGTTATCTTGGAGGGCTTGGGCCAAGGCCCCAAGAAGCGGCGATGGCCTTCACAGTGAAAGAATTTCGCGATTTGGTCCGATTGTTGGAGGAGCATCCCCAGTGGAGGGACGAACTGCGGCGGCTCCTCCTGACGGACGAGCTCCTGGACTTACCTCGGGTCGTGCGGGAACTCGCCGAGGCCCAGCGTGAGACGGAGCGACGTCTGGCGAGCCTCACCGAACGGGTCGAGGACTTGACCCGCCAGGTCCAGGAGTTGACGGCGCGGGTGGATGCCCTCACGGTCCAGATGGATGACCTGGCCCGCCACGTCCAGGAGCTGACGGCGCGGGTAGATACCCTCACGGTCCGGATGGATGACCTGGCCCGCCAGGTCCAGAGCTTAGCGGGACGGGTCGAGGACTTGACCCGCCAGGTCCAGGAGATGACGACGGGCGTGAGTACCCTCTTGGGCTGGCAGAGGGGGGAAGCTGGCCGTCGAGAAGGGGAGCGCTATGAGCGCAGTATCGTGAAGCGGGCCCCTATGCTATTCAGCGGCGGCGTCGGCGGTCCTACGGACGATCCCCGGGTCCAGGAACGCCTGAGTCAGTGGCTTCGGGGTCTCTTGGAGGGGGACCGATTCCTGCCATCCGAGGAGGACCCGACCCTGGCGGACCTCATTTGGTGGAAGGGGGACCAGGTCGTCGTCGTGGAGGTATCCGTCACCGTCGATGAAGACGATGTTTGGCGGGCCGTTCGTCGGGCTCGGACCTTACAGTCTGCCGGTGTCGATGCCGTCCCGGTCGTCATCGGGGACAGTTGGGACAGCCTGGAGACGCAGGCCCTGGCCGAGGAATTGGGTGTCTGGTGGCTCATTCATGGCGTCCCATCGGAAGCCTTCGTCGCCTTTCGACGGCGGTCGCCCGAGGGCACAGAGACACCGGTTTCTTAGCCCATAGAGCGCTTTGTACCTCCTCTCCCGGCGGGAGAGGGGCCGAAGGGGGGTGTCCGGGTGGAGGGGCAACGCCAAGGAGACAGAGTCATGCTGGGACTCATCATCGCCTTGCACGTCTTTCTGTGTATCCTCATCATCATCGCCGTCCTGCTTCAGCAGGGGCAGGGGTCGGACCTCGCCAGCATCTTTGGCGGTGGGGGCGGCGCTTCGCCGATCATGAGCGGCCGGGCCGCCATGTCGCTCCTGAACAAGATCACGGTCGCTTGCTTCGTCCTGTTTATCGGGACGTCCCTGGCGATTTCGATCCTCCAGCGCCGGCGGGCCGAGGTGCGGCCCCCCATCCCGAGTGTGCCGCCGGCTCCGACGGCCCCGGCCGCCCCGTCTCCGGCGCCGCCGACGGCCCCGGCGCCCCAGAAATGAGCGTCGTGACGGCGTGATGAGACGACTCCTGAGTTCGAACCCATCGCAGAGAGGCTGTTCCGCCGTCGCGTCATCCCGTCGTCATGCCGTCACGGGTCCCGAGGCGGTCATGGTGGACTTCGACTACACTGACGTCCAGCGGATGATCCGGGACACGGTCCGGACATTCGCCGAGCGGGAAATCCGTCCCTTCATCCGAGAGTGGGACGAGCATGAGGTCTTTCCCCGGGACGTGTTCCGCAAGATGGCCGAGCTGGGCTTCCTGGGCGTGATGGTCCCGGAGCGGTATGGGGGCGCTGGCTACGGGTATGCGGAGTTTGTCGTCGTCATCGAGGAGTTGGCCCGGGTCGAGCCGGGCATCGCCCTCAGCGTGGCGGCCCACAACTCTCTGTGTACGGGCCACATCTATCGCTTCGGGAACGAGGCCCAGCGGGAGCGATACGTCGTTCCCCTGGCCCGGGGCGAGAAGCTGGGTGCCTGGGCGCTGACGGAGCCTGAAGCCGGAAGCGACGCCGGGGGCCTGCAGACGCAAGCCGTCTGGGACGGGTCGGCCTGGGTCCTTCGGGGAACGAAGAACTTTACGACCCATGGGACGGTCGGGGACGTCTACGTCGTCATGGCCGTCACAGACCGGGAAAAGGGCCGAAAGGGCGGCCTCACGGCCTTCATCGTCGAGCGGGGCACGCCGGGCTTGGTCCCCGGCCGGCGGGAGAGCAAGCTGGGGATGCGGACCAGCGACACGGCGTCGGTCATCCTCGACGACTGCCGGGTCCCGCCCGAAAACGTCATCGGCGAGGTCGGCCAGGGCTTCCCTCAGGTCCTGCAAGTCCTCGAGGGCGGTCGGGTCGGGATCGGGGCTTTGGCCGTCGGGATCGCCCAGGGCGCCTTCGAGGCGGCCCTGCGGTATGCCCAGGAGCGGCGTCAGTTCGGCCGACCCATCGCCGAATTCCAGGCCATCCAGTTCATGCTGGCCGACATGGCGACCCAGATCGAGGCGGCCCGGCTCTTGGTCCATCGGGTCGCCTGGCTCCGGGACCAGGGGCGGGCGACGCCGAAGGAGTCCTCGATGGCCAAGCTGTTTGCCTCGGAAGTCGCCGTGCGGGTCGCCGACATGGCCGTCCAGATTTTCGGCGGCTACGGCTTTGTGAAAGACTATCCCGTCGAGAAATACTATCGGGACGCCAAGCTGTGCACGATCGGGGAGGGGACGTCGGAGATTCAGCGGATCGTCATCGCCCGCCAGGTCCTCCGGGAAATCGGCTTCCGGCTTTCTTGAGGATGAGACGGTCCGGGGAGGAAGCGCCGTGCGGGAGCCCCGCCGCCGAGCCCTGGTTTTCCGCCTCCTGACGGGATGGCTTCAGAGGGTGGTCCTATACCTGGGCTTCCGCCCCTCGGGCCGGGACCTCTGGCGAACGGGGGCGGTCTTCCGGGTCCTCCTGACGGCCGTCGCTCCCCTGATGATCGCCTCCGGCTGGGTCTCGATGAGCGGGTGGGACTATATCCGGCTGGCGGCGGCCGCCTGGGCGTACGCGGCCTTCGTCTGGTGGGTCAGCCCCCGGGCGGGCGTGTGGCTGGACGGACTGAACTTGCTGACCGACCTGACCCTCTTTGTCCTCCTCCTTCGGGCTTCGGGCGGGTCCGAGAGTCCCTTGACGATCCTCATCTACCTGTGGCTCGTGGCGATGTGCGTGGCCAACCTGCGGGAGCGGCCGGGCCTGAACCTGGCCGTGCTGAACGGGGTGGCCCTGGCGGCCCTGACCCTTGGAGCCTGGGGCTTTCCCCGCCTCGGACCCTTCCTGGGATTTCACGGCGCGACGGTCCTCTTGTTTGACGTCGTGGCCCTGGGCTACATCCGGCAACTCCAGTCGTCCCGCCTGGATGCCCTGACCCGGACGCTCCATCGGGGTGCCGGTCTGGAAAAACTCCAGGAGTGGATTCGAGCCGGCCGCTCTTTCCGGTTGGCCTTCGTGGATTTGCGTGGCTTTAAGCAGGTCAACGATACTTACGGTCACCGGGTCGGGGACGAGGTCTTGCAGGCCGTGGCCGGGCGTCTCCTGAATGCCTTTCGGTCGGAAGACCTCGTCATCCGCTACGGGGGCGACGAGTTCATCGTCGCCACGGCGGCTTCGGATGCGCTGGACCGCCTGCAACGGGTTTTCGCCGACCCCATCCGGACGTCCATCGGCTCTCTGCGGGTCGAGGGCGACGTCGGCCTCGTCGAGGCCCGTGCGGGAGAAGGCTTAGATGGCCTGTTGAGCCGGGCCGATGCGGCCATGTATCAGGTTCGGGGGACGGAGCATTGAACGAGTATTCGGCAGGTCGGCAGAGCCCCCGGCCGACTTACCTATCGGCCCAACAGGGTCTCGACGACCCGGGGCCACTGCAGGTCCCGGACGGTCGCCCGGGCGGCTTCGCCCTGGCGCTCGGCCAGACGGACGTCTTCGCCCCATCGGTCCAGGTAGCGGGCGATGACCTCCGGCCTGGGCTCGACGACATATCCGTTGCGGCCGTGGTGGACGAGTTCGGTCGCCCCGCCGCCATCGTTACAGACGATGACGGGTTTGCCCGAGGCAAAGGCCTCGACCGTCACGAGGCCGAAGTCTTCTCGCCATGTCGTGAACAAAACGCCCCGGCATTCGGCATACAGCCGGATCAAGTCTTCCTCGGTGACGGGGCCCAGGACCCGGACCCGGTCTGCCAGGCCCCGGTCTCGGACGTACCGATGCACGGTCTCGGCGTCGGGTCCGTCGCCGACCATCCAGAGCTGGAGACCGCTTCGGACGTGGACCATGGCGTCGACGGCCAGTCGGGGCCGTTTCAGCTCGGTCATCCGGGAGACCCAGAGGACAAAGGGTCCGTACCGGTCCGTGCGGTACGGCCGGGGGGGCGGCGGCTGATAGAGGACCCGGGCCTGGAGGCCCAGGCCCCGTTCGAGGCGCCCGGCGACCTCCCGGGAGATGGCCCATAGGTTCGCCGCCCGCCGGAGGGCCCGACGGTCCAGACGCCGGACGATCCATCGCCGGAGCCGTTCCTTGACCCGTTGGGCCGGCGACCACCGGGCTTGATAGAAGTCCCACAGGTCGTCGTACTCCCGCATGCGGTGACACAGCCACACGACGTGCCGAGGATGGCGGGCCACGTAGCAGGGGAAGCGGAGCGAGATGACGACGTCCGGTGGTCCCCCGGCGCCAAAGCCGACGTCCGTCAGGGCGGCGGCGGCGTAGCCGAGGAGCGTCCGCCCAAAGCGGTTCTGGGAAAGAATCAAGAGGTCGGCCGTATGGCCCGCTTCCCGGAGGGCCTGGAGCAGGCCGTAGGCCCGCCGCAGTTCGCCGCCGTCGGCGAAGGGGATGTGGGACGTCAGGACCAGCACGCGCATCGGGGCCTCCGGAGGCGATAGGGAGTAGGGCAATAGATGAGACCATAGACTGTAGACCATGGACCATCGACCATGGACGATGGACCGGGGTCCCGAGACATGAGTGGCGAATGGCGAGTGGCGAGTAGCGAATGGCGAAATGGCGAGTGGCGAGTGGCGAGTGGCGAATGGCGAATGGCGGGTACGGAGCGGTTCCGGGGAGGTGTCCTGTGGCTCATATTAGCTCATGGGTGGCTCTGTTGACATCCCCGAGCCATCGTCTCAAAGCCCCCGGGGGCGTCCGTCCCATCCGAACGCCGGGCGTCATCCCGGCGTCCCTCGGTCCCGGCGCCGCCGGTGACGGCGGCGTCCATCCCATCTGAATGTTTTGGGCTCTCTTCGGCGGGTCCACGGCCTCCGGGCCTCTCCAGAAGCCTGAAGAGGATATCAACAGAGCCTCAGGCCCTCTGGATTTTTTCATTTCGGGGTGAGGCGAAGAGCGCTTTCGAGACCCTTTCTGAGTCCACAGTCTACGGTCCAAGGTCTATGGTCTAAGGTCTATGGTCCAAGGTCTATGGCCTAAGGGATCAGCCATCCGTGTCCCTGCATCCCGCATCCTGTATAATGCCTGTATAATGATGTCTCTTTCCTTAGGAGACGGAACGGGATGGTCCTCCAGCACATGCGTCGGAACATCCACCGCTACAAGTGGGTCCTTTGGGTCGTCATCCTGTCCTTCATTCCCCTCTTCGGCTACTACTACACCGCCAGCCGCCACGAGGCCCAGACGGCTGAAGAGGTCGTCCTCCGCCTCGACGGTCGCCCCATCACCCGTCTGGAAGTCTTACGGGAAATGGAGGCCCTCACGTCGGTGTTCCGACCGACTTCACCCGAACAACGGCGAATCATTTTACAGATGGCCAAGGACCGGGTCATCGAGACGCACCTGTGGCGAGCCCTGGCCGACCGGCTCGGCGTGCAGGTGACGCCCGACGAGGTCCAGGCCCAGATTCGCCAGTCCCTGGAGATGCTGGCCCAGCAACTCCGTATGCAGAACCCCAAGCTCACCGACCGGGAGCTCCAGGCTCAGGTCCAGGCGGTCTTTGAGGACTTCCTGCGGCGGCAGGGGTTCGTCCAGTACGCCGATTACGAGCGGGCCGTCGCCGAGCAGTTGCGCATCCAGAAGCTACAAAACCTCCTGAGCGGCCCCGTCACCGTGAGTCGGGACGAGGTCGAGCAGGCTTACCGCCAGCAGTACGTGACGGCCCGCATCGCCTACGTCGAGGTCCCCCTTTCCCGTTACAAGGACCCGACGCCGACGGAGAAGGACCTCGAGCCGTTCTACCAGGTTCATGCCGACCGCTATCGGGTCCCGGAGCGGCGAAAGGCCGGCTACCTGCGGGTCGACGCCGACGCCTTCCTGACCGACGTATTCGTCGATCAGACCGCCATCGAGAAGTACTATGCCGACCACAAAGACCAGTTTATGGAGCCCGAAAGGGTCCACGCCCGCCACGTCCTCGTCTCGACCCAGAAGCGGTCCGAGGACGAGGCCCGCCAGCGGGCCGAGACGGTCCGGGCCCGCCTGAAGGCCGGGGAGGACTTCGCGAAGGTCGCCCGGGAATACTCCGACGACCCGGGGACCCGGGAGAAGGGCGGCGACCTCGGGTGGTTCGAGCGGGGCCGGATGGTGCCCGAATTCGAGCAGGCCGCCTTCTCGCTGGCCGTCGGGCAGGTCAGCGAGCCCATCCGGACGGCCTACGGCTTTCACATCATTCAAGTCTTAGAGAAGCGACCCCCGCGGGTACGGCCTCTGAGTGAGGTCCGGGAAGAGATCCGTCGGAGTCTGGCCCGGCCGGAGGCCATCCGACGGGCCCGGGCCTTCGCCGAGGAACTGGCCCGGCAGGTGCAAACCGAGAAGGGCGTTTCACTGGCCCGACGGGCCCAGCCCCCGAAGGCCGTCTACGTCGAGACGGACTTTTTCGCCCCCAACGAGCTTCGGGCCGACGTGCCGGCCCCCATCCGGGACACCGTCTTCTCGCTCCGGACCCCCGGGGAGGTTCGGGGCCCGGTCGCCCTCGGCGAGGGGACCTATGCCATCGTGCAATGGACCGGGACGCTTCCCCCGACGCTTCCGCCCCTGACGGAAGTCCGGGACCGGGTCGCCGCCGACTGGAAGGAGGCTCAGAAGATGGCCCTTGCCCGGAAGGAGGCGGAGGAACTCTATCAGCGAGCCCTCAGCGAAAACGGAGACCTCAAGAAGGCCGCCGAAGGAGCGGCCCTCGAAGTCAAGGAGGCCGGCCCCTTCCCGGAGGCCGGTCCCGTCGGGGAGCTGGGTCAGGCGTCGGACCTGGTCCGGGCCGTCTTTCAAGCCCAGGCCGACACGGTCCTTCCGCCCATCGAGGTTCCCCACCGGGGCGTCGTCGTGGCGAAGGTCCTCGAGCGGAAGGCCTTCGACCCCAAGGACTTCGAGGCCCGCTACCATCAGGTCCGGGCCCAGGTCCTCCAGCAGAAGCGACAGGCCCTCCTGTTCAGCGTCCTGGAAGCCCTCAAGGCGAACGCCCGGGTCGAGACCCTCAAGGACGCCCGGGGCCGGGACCGGTTGGAGAGCCTGATGTGATGGGGATGCAGGACCCCAGCCCCGCTCGTTAGAGCGGGGTCTGTAGAGCCCGAGGAGCCCGTATGGTGTCCCATCCGCCGCCGTGGACAGCCGATGAGTTGGCCCAAGCCGCAGGTGCCGCCGTCGTCGGGGACCCGGGCCGGACATTTTTCGACGTGGCCGAACCAGCGACGGCGGCGCCTGAACACCTGACGGTCCTGTTGGACCCACGACACCGGGACGCCGTCGCCGTCACGCAGGCCGGCGTCGTCGTCGCCGCCCCGGGGGCCGAGGCCGTCCGACCGGACGCGACGTGGGTCCTGCATCCGGACCCCGTCGCCGTCCTGTGGGTCCTGGCCGAGTGGCTGGGGCTGGCGCCGGTCCGGCAGGGCCTTCACCCGACGGCGCAGGTCGACCCGGCGGCCGAGGTTCATCCGACGGCCTGGGTCGGGCCTTTTTGCTACGTGGGTCCCGGCGTGCGGATTCACGAAGGCGCTCAGTTGATGGGTCACTGCGTCCTTTACGGGGATGCCGAGGTCGGGCCTGAAAGCGTCCTCCATGCGGGCGTCGTCGTCTATCCCCGGGTCCGAGTCGGGCGGCGGGTCATCGTGCACGCCGGGGCGGTCCTGGGCGGGGACGGCTTTCGGTTCATTCCCCATCCGGAGCGACCCGTCAAGGTGCCCCAACTCGGGCGGGTCGTCATCGAGGACGACGTGGAGATCGGGGCGAATACGTGTGTCGACCGGGCCTTCCTGGGCGAGACCCGCATCGGGGCCGGTACCAAGATCGACAACCTCGTGCAGGTCGCCCACAATGTGTCCATCGGGCGGGCCTGCCTGATTGCGGCCCAGGCGGGCATCGCCGGGAGCTCCCGTATCGGCCATCGGGTCTGGATGGGCGGGCAGGCCGGCGTACCGGACCATGTAACCGTCGGGGACGACGTCCGGCTGGCGGCTCAGACGGGCATCACGGGGAACGTGCCGCCCGGCAAGGTCATGGCCGGTTCCCCGGCCGTCGAGCGGGCCCTGTGGCTTCGGATTCATGCCTTTCTGCGGGAACTTCCCCGGTGGCTGGAGAAGTTCCGCCGGTGGGACCGGATGTGGGGGGAGTAGGGCAATTCGGCAGTTCGGCAATTCGGGAACCCGGGCATTCGGCAGTTGGCAGATGGGCAGGTAGGCCCTTTTTATCAGAGCCGCTCGGTTCGTAAAAACCCGCATGGATTCATGCCTTATTGGCTCATGGCTCATATTAGCTCATGGGTCATAGCTCATGGCTCACAGTCCCATGATCTATCAGCCATGAGCTATGAGCCAATAGGGGCCATCCGCTATGAGCCGTGAGCCAACATGGGCACGGACCCTTCGCTGTCTGCCGTCGGCTCGGCCCAAAGGCTCGAGTCTGTTTCAAAACTCACCGCCGAGGCGCAGAGGACGAGGGTTTTTCCTTCGATTTTTCTCTGCGTTCTCGGCGTCTCGGCGGTGAAATGTCTCGGCAAAGCCGGTCCCGTCAAGATGCTCACCGACGGAACGGCTCGGTGGGCGTGGGCCCGCCGGACGGTGGACTTCCCGACCCGCCCGAACTGCCGGACTCCCGAATTCCCGAACTCCCGGACTGCCGAATTCCCCGACTCCCGAATTCCCGAACTGCCGAACTCCCGAATCATGCGGATGGTCATCGGCTTGAGTTGCGGCGCGCTCCTCGGGTGGCTGGCATGGCTGGGGTTGGCCCTCGGCCAGACCCTCGGATGGACCGGTCTGTCCACTCACGTCTTGGCCGGGCTGGGCGTCGCCCTCTGGAACATGCTGATCCAGTCGATGACCCTCTTCATGTGGATGGCCCTGACCCGACAGGTCCGGGAGCAGGCGGCGGGCCGTCCCGACCTGCAGGCGACCGTCGAATCTCTCCGCCGGTGGCGGAACCGGCTGTTTCCGTGGATGGCCCTGGGCCTGCCCCTCTGGATGGTCCCCCTCTTCACGGGGATGGCCCGGGCCGTCGGACAGGTCCCGACGGGCCTTCACCGGGCGTCGGCCTGGACCGTCGTCGGCCTGACGGGCATCCTGACCGCCGCCGAACTTCGGGGCGCCGTCCGCCTGATCCGAGGCTTGGTCTTCATCGATTCCTGTTTGCGGGGGACGTCCCTTGTCGCGCATCCGGGTCACGATGGGCCGCCTGCGGGGTCGGTGGATTGAAACCCGGCCGGACCTGCCTTACCGACCCCTGCCGGCCCGGCTTCGAGAGGCCTTCTTCTCCCACGCCGGCCCGACCATCGAGGCCTGCCATTTCATGGACGGTTTTGCCGGGACAGGCCTCATGGGCATCTATGCCCTCAGCCTGGGGGCTTCCCACGTGGTCTTTATCGAGAAGGACCCCCGGGTCGCCCGTCTTCTGGAGCAGAACCTGCGGCGTCTGGGCCTCGCCGACCGGACGGACGTGCGGGTCGGGGACATCCAGCGGGTCTTGACCCGGCCGCCGGCCGTGCCGATGGACTGGGTCTTTCTGGGACCGCCTTACGATTTTCCGACGCCCCGTCTGGAGGCCGTCCTGGAACGACTGGTCCGGTACGACTGGACGAGGAACGACGCCCGCCTGGGAGTCCAGCGGTTTAAGAAGAGTCCAGCGCCGAGGGCCACCGGCTGGACCCTCTACGGGACTCTCGCCCACGGCGACGATGTGGTATACTTGTTTCAGCGGACGGCCGAGTCATTCGGGAGTTCGGGAATTCGGGAGTCCGGGAGTTCAGGAATTCGGGAGTCCGGCAGCTCGGGCGGGTCGGGAAGTCCACCGTCCGGCGGGCGCCCTTGCGGACTACGCCCACCGAACCGTTCCGTCCGCGAGCATCCTGATGGGACTGGCTTTGCCGAGACATTTCACCGCTGAGACGCCGAGAACGCAGAGAAAAATCGAAGGAAAACCCTCGTCCTCTGCGCCTCGGCGGTGAGTTTTGAAACAGGCTCGAGCCCTTTGAGCCGAGCCGACGGCAGACAGCGAAGGGTCCGTGCCCATGTTGGCTCACGGCTCATAGCTGATGGCCCCTATTGGCTCATAGCTCATGGCTGATAGCTCATGGGACTATGAGCCATGAGCTATGACCCATGAGCTAATATGAGCCACGAGCCATGAGCCAATAAGGCTGAATCCATGCGGGTTTTTACGAACCGAGCGGCTCTGATAAAAAGGGCCTACCTGCCCATCTGCCAACTGCCGAATGCCCGGGTTCCCGAACTCCCGAGTCCCTTTTGAGAGGGCCGTCGATGTCGCACCCGATGGGTCCCTGGGCGGAGTCGGCCACGAGACGGACAGACGCCTCTCGGAGTCTCGCCGAGGCCGCTCAGCAGGCCCTCCGTCAGTGGCGGATGCCGGCGGACTTGAAAGAGGCCCGGAACCTCCAGTGGACCCTGGCCCGACGGGTCCGGACCGAGGACGGACCGACCCAGTGGCGCTGGGTCTTGGGCCTGGACAGCGCTTTCGTCGAGGGTGGCCGGCGCATCGTGGCCGGGGCCGTCCTGTGGGACGCCGCTCAACGGACGACCGTCCGTCGGTGGGTCGCCGTGGCCGACGTGGAGTTCCCCTACGTCCCCGGCTTTCTGTCCTTCCGGGAGACGCCGGGCTACCTCCGGGTGATGACCCAGGTCGACCATCCCGTGGACGTCCTGCTCGTCGACGGTCAGGGCACGGCCCACCCGCGGGGCTTTGGCATCGCATGCCACATCGGCGTCCTCCTGGACTGGCCGTCGGTCGGCGTCGGCAAGAGCCGACTCTTCGGTCGGCACGAGGCACCGGCCCTGAATGCCGGCCAGTGGGTCCCCCTGTGGCATCCCCGGACCGGTGCCGTCATCGGGGCCGTCCTGACGACGCGGCCCCGCACGCGGCCCGTCTACGTCTCGCCGGGCCATCGGGTCTCCCTGGAGCGGGCCGTCGCCATCGTCCTCGATTGTTGCGACGGCTATCGGCTCCCCGAACCCCAGCGGCAGGCCGACCAGTGGGTCAAGCGCATGCGGAAGCAGGTATGGACCATAGACCATGGACCATAGACCATAGACCATGGATTACGGACCCCAGACATGCCTGGGAAGCCCCTGCCTTCCCGTCCTGGGATAAAGAGCCCCGAATAGACCCAAACAGGTCTAAGGTCCGTGGTCTATGGTCCATGGTCCCTCATGAATTAAGACATGCCTATGAACGGTTCCCCGACGAACGGGCAGGCACCCGAGGACTTTGAGACCCGGATGGCCTTACTCCGAGAAGAGATGGTCCAGCGGCAGTTGATCGACCGGGGCATCCGGGACGAACGGGTCCTGGCCGTGATGCGGAAAATTCCCCGTCATCGGTTTGTCCCGCCGGAGTATGTCTATGCCGCTTATGACGACGGCCCCCTGCCCATCGGGGCCGGCCAGACGATCAGTCAGCCGTACATCGTCGCCCTGATGACGGAACTCCTTCATCTGCAAGGTCCGGAGCGGGTCTTGGAGGTCGGCACGGGTTCGGGCTATCAGACGGCCATCTTGGCCGAGCTGGCCCGGGAGGTTTATACGATCGAACTGGAAGTCGAACTCTTGGAACGGGCTCAGCAAGTCCTAACGTCGATGGGGTACACGAACGTTTACTTTCGCCATGGCGATGGCTCGGAGGGTTGGCCCGAGGCGGCCCCCTTCGACGCCATCATCGTGACGGCCGCCCCCCCGGAGGTCCCGCCGGCCCTGGTCGAGCAACTCCGCGTCGGCGGCCGCCTCGTCATCCCCGTCGGGACGTGGGACCAAGACCTCCAACTCATCGTCAAGTATGGCCCGGCACCGACCGACTATACGGCCCAATCGATCACACCCGTCCGTTTCGTTCCCCTGCGGACCCGCCGGCATTAGAAGGCGAATATAGGCCTTCGGTCGGTCGGAATGCCGACGGACGGGGCTTTTTCCATCGCCCGGGAAGCGCGGTTTACAAATTCCGTGACGTCGGCAAGATGCCGGATGTGGGACGGAGGAATGAGGATGGGCTCATGTCAGCTCATGGCTTACAGCTCATAGCCCATGAGCTATGAACCGATTCTTGTGGACCCGACCTTTCTGCTCCGATCCTCTATTCGACCCCAGATACACGGAGCCCGACAGATGTGGATGTACTTTGGGGGTCTGATCTTGACCCTGGGGCTTTGGGCCCCGGCGTCGGACGCCCCCGTTCGGGCCCGGGCCGTGGCGGACGCGACCGTCGTGGTGCCGGGCCATGACTTTCGTCTCGGTGTCCTCCTGGAGATCGACCCGGGCTGGCACGTGTACTGGAAGAACAGCGGCGACGCCGGCCTTCCGACGCAGGTCCGCTTCGAGTACGGCCCCGAGCTGGAGGCCGGCGATTGGGCCTGGCCCGGGCCTCGGCAATTTCAGGACCCCGGGGGGATCACGACATACGGGTACGCCGACCGGGTCCTCCTGTGGCAGGCCGTGCGGGTCCGCCCCTCGGTGCCCGTCGGCCGGCGCTTGACGGTCCGGGGGGAGGCCCGATGGCTGGCCTGCCGGGAGATCTGCGTCCCCGGGCGTCAAACCCTGCACCTCACCCTGACGGTCGGGCGGGCGACCGAGGTCTCGGCCCATGCGGAGACCTTCCGGCGCTTCGAGGCCCTGGTGCCGCTCCGACCGACGGCCCTGCCGGGCTGGACGTTTCGGGTCGAGGCGCCGGCCCCGGACGTCCGGGTCCTGGAGGTCCGGCCCCCGGCCGGTGAGGCCGTGACGGGCCTCGAGTGGTTCCCGGAGGACCCCCGTACACGGGTCACGGACCAGACGGTCGTGCTCGATGGGAGCCCCCGCCTGCGGGTCGGCCTGAAGCGTATCGGGGCCGGCCCCATCGGCGGGTCCGGCGTCCTGCGAGTCCGGACCCCGCAGCGGGTCTTCTACGTTCAATTCCCATGAGGGGTCGGCGGGTCAGCCGAGGACTCGTTCCGTATCGACCCCGATTTCCGCGGGAGGAGGTCCTCTATGCGATACCTTCTGAGCGGTGGGCTTCTCGTCTGGATGCTCCTGGCATCGGTCGGAGCAGCGACCCCGGTCGGGGCACCGGCGCCGGATTTTACCCTGCCGGATGAGCACGGCACCCCCCATAAGCTCAGTCAGTATCGAGGCCGGATCGTCGTCCTGGAATGGACCAATGAACGATGTCCCTTTGTCCAAGAGCATTACCAGAACAAGACGATGATCCGCCTCTATGAAAAGTACCGGTCGAAAGGCATCGTCTGGCTGGCCGTCAACAGTTCCTACTTCAACACGCCGGCGGATACCCGTCGATGGGCCCAGAAGAACGGCATCCCCTACCCGACCCTTCAGGACCCCGACGGCGCCGTCGGCCGTCTCTACGGGGCCCGGACGACGCCCCACATGTTCGTCATCGACCGGGACGGGACGCTCGTGTATCAGGGGGCCATCGACAACGCGTACGACCCCGACCGGGACCGGGTCGGGCCGGTCAACTATGTGGAACAGGTCCTGGACGCTTTGCTTCGGGGGGAACGACCGCCGGTGCAAGAGACGAAGCCCTACGGTTGCACGGTCAAGTACAAGCCGGCTCAAGCGAGTCGGCTGGGCCCGCGTCCCCGCGACTTCGGTCCCGGGTCCCGGCCCGGCGGGTGAGAGGCCGTAGACTCCGGGGGCAGCGGGGGTTTGAAGACGTGCTTTGACGGTCAACATCGATACCCCGCCCCTCCCACCCCAAGCCCCCACGAAGGCGCCTCGACCGGCGGGACGGGGTCGGGGAAGAAGAGAGACGATGAGGCGGTGGACCCCGTGGGTCGGTTGGACGATGACTCTCCTTGTCGGACTGACCTCTCGGCTTCCGGCCGATGAGGCGGACACCCCGACGCTGACCGTCGCCGTGACCGAGGCGAAGGGCGTCTACTCCATATCGGCCCGCCTGTGGGTCCCGACCCCACCGGCGACCGTCTGGGCCGTCCTGACGGACTACGACCACGTCGCCGAGTTCGCCCACGACATTCAGGCGTCCCGCCTCGTCGAACGGCAGGACGACGTTTGCATCGTCGAACAGCGGGGTCGGGGCGTCCTGGGGATCTCCCTTCGGGTCCGGCTTCGGGTCGTCGAACGGCCGCCGGGCGAAATTCGATTTGAAGCCCTGGACGGCGACTTTCGGGTCTACCGGGGAGCCTTTCAGCTGGAACCCCGGGACGAAGGCACGCAAGTGACCTACACGTTGGAAAGTCAGGGTAAGTTCTGGATCCCGCCCTGGCTCGGCCGACCCCTGATCCGGGCCCGCGTCCGCCGGATTCTCGAGGACATCCGGGCGGAGGCCCTGCGGCGGCAGTCCGGGCCGGCCGGTCGATAGGCTGTCGCCCGACGCAAAGCGCGGTCCCCGGGTCCTGGGGGATGGGAGACGAAGGGCGTGGGGAGCTCAAGTCCCGCTTCCGGGGGATGGCGGGCAGGGGCGTCGAGATGCGGAGGCCGTCGTGGGTCATGGCGTGGGCGATCGTGAGCCTGGGCGTCGTCGTGTACGTCGGGATTCTGCTCGTGTTCTGGGCCTTCCAGGACCGTCTCGTTTACTACCCGACCCGCGTGTTGGAGGGCACGCCGGCCGACGTGGGCCTGCCTTACGAATCCGTCGAATTTCGGGCGTCCGACGACGTCCGGCTCCACGGCTGGTGGGTCCCGGTACCGGACCCTTCGGCCGTCGTCCTGTTCCTCCACGGCAACGGGGGCAACGTCTCCCATCGTCTGGAGAAGCTTCGCATCCTGCACGACCTGGGCCTCAGTACCTTTATTTTTGACTACCGGGGGTACGGTCAGAGCGAGGGCCGGCCCGACGAGGCCGGGACTTACCGGGACGCCGAGGCCGCCTGGGCGTACCTGACGGAACGGCGGAACGTTCCGCCGAGCCGTATCCTACTGTACGGCGAATCCCTGGGCGGGGCCGTGGCGGCCTATCTGGCCCGACGATTTCCGGCGCGGGCGCTCGTCCTCGAGGCGGCCTTCACGTCGCTCCCGGAGGTCGCCGCCGAGTTGTATCCCTTCCTACCGGCCCGGCGGCTGGCCCGCTTTCGGTACGCCACCCGGGCCTACCTCGAGGAGGTCTCGTGTCCGGTCCTGATCTTCCACAGCCGGGACGACGAAATCGTGGCCTTCGCCCACGCCCTCCGCCTGCAGGCGACCGGTCCGGCGCCGAAGGTCCTCGTCGAGCTTCGCGGAGGCCATAACGACGCCTTTCTCGTCGCCCGGGACCGTTACGAAGCAGGCTGGCGGGATTTCCTGGGACGGCTCCGATGATAACAGACTACAGACCCCAGACCATAGACTTTAACAGGGCCCTTCGGTTCGCGAAAACCCGTATGGACTTAGCTTATCCGAGTCGTTCGGAAGGTGAGAAGTGCGATGGAGAGCGGAAAGGGCACCTCCACGAAAGCACGATGTTTCAGGCATTCGGCAGATGGGCAGGTGGGCAGATGGGCAGGTTGAGAGACGGGCGTCTATCTCCGGAACACCGGCCGTCATGCCGGTGCCTTTCGTAGAGAGCCCGCCGTCCTGCGGGCGTCACCCTCATGCACCGCCCGTCCCGGCCGGGTCGATCCCCTCTGAACACCGCCCGTCATGGCGGTGTCATCCTTAACAAAGCTTGAAAAATCGAGATCGCCGGGCCACCGTTTTCCCAGAACTCGTCTCAAAAGTCCCTGATCTCAGTGAGAGAGAAGCTCCGGATCAAGGCCCTCACTCTACCCTCTCCCCCAGGGAGATGGTTTTGAGATGAGTTCCCGGATAGGAACTGCATTTCTCCCAATCGAACGGCTCTGTTATCTAGACCTTCGGGGAGGACGATTTTTCAAACTTCGGCGGATGGGCCGATGGTTGAAAAGGCCCCGGAGACTGCTCCTGACCCCCCATGGCTCTACCTATCTGCCCATCTGCCTACCTGCCCACCTACCCATCTACCCATCTGCCTACCTGCCTATCTGCCCACCTGCCGACCTGCCGACCTGCCCATCTGCCCGTCATTCTGGCCGGTCTACGATGCGGACCCGCCGGCCCTCGACGCGGAGCCGACCCTCAAAAAACAGGCGGACGGCCTCCGGATAGGCCTCGTGCTCCTTCTCCAGGATGCGGGCCGCCAGGGTCTCCTCGGTATCGTCCTCTAAGACGGGGACGGCCTTCTGGACGATGATGGGGCCCGTGTCGACGCCTTCGTCGACGAAGTGGACCGTACAGCCGGAGACCTTCACGCCGTACTCGAGGGCCTGCCGCTGGGCGTGGAGGCCCGGAAACGCCGGGAGCAGGGCCGGATGGATGTTCATGATCCGGTGCCGGTAGGCCTGAACGAACGTCGGGCTTAGGATTCGCATGAAGCCGGCCAGGCAGATGAGGTCCGGCGCCGCCTCCCGCACGGCCGCCAGGAGGGCCGCCTCGAAGGCCGCCCGGTCCGGGAACGCCCGGGCAGGCACGACGACGGTCGGGACGCCGTAAGCCCGGGCCCGTTCGAGCCCCCGGGCCTCGGGGTTGTCGCTGATGACCCGGACGACCCGGGCCGGGATCTCCCCGGCCTGACAGGCCTGGATGAGCCGCTCCATGTTCGTCCCGCGACCGGAGATGAGGATCACGATTCGACCCGTCGCCATGGTAGCCCCCCTAACAGAGCCGTTCGGGTCGTGAGAATGGCGTCAAGACGGCCTTTCCCACTGCCCGCCATCAAGGGCGAATGGCGAACGGCGAATAGGGACCTACTTCCCTATCTGCCTATCTGCCGACCTGCCGACGGCCTATTCATAGACGACGCCGCCCGACCCCGGCCCGACCTCGCCGATGGTATACACGGGCAGGCCGAGGTCCTCGACGGTCTGTCGGGCCTCTGGCTCGTCGTCGGGCCGGACGACGACGACCATCCCGACGCCCATGTTGAACGTACGGAGCATCTCGTCCGGCGGGACGTCGCCGAGACGCCGAATCAACTCAAAGATCGGCGGGACCGGCCACGACCCAAGGCGGACCCGGGCGACCGTCCCTTCGGGGAGGATCCGGGGGACGTTCTCCGTCAGGCCGCCGCCCGTGATGTGGGCCAAGCCCCGGACGAGGCCCCGGTCGAGGAGCGGCTTCAGGTAGGGAAGATAGCACCGGTGCGGCTGGAGCAGGGCGTCCGCCAGGGTCATCCGGCACTCGTCCAGCCACCGGTCAGGCGCCCAGCCGAGGCGCTCGAAGAAGAGCTTCCGGGCCAGGGTGTAACCGTTCGTGTGAAGGCCCGTCGAGGGAAGGCCCAGCAGACGGTCCCCCGGCCGGATGGCCCGGCCGTCCAGCATTCGGGGTCCATCGACGAGGCCGATGACGACGGCCACGACGTCCACGTCGTCCTCGCCGTACACGTCCGGCATCTCGGCCGTCTCCCCGCCGATGAGGACGACCCCGTGACGGGTGCACTCTTCCAACATCCCCCGGACGATGGCCTCGACCCGCTCGGGCACGATGCGGCCCATGCCGAGGTAGTCCAGCGCCGCGATGGGATAGGCGCCCTGGACGAGGACGTCGTTGATGCCGTGGGCGATCACGTCCCGGCCGCAGACGTCCCACCGGCCGACGGCGGCGGCCACGCGGGTCTTCGTCCCGACGCCGTCGATGCTGGCCACCAGGTGGGGGGCCGCCATCCCCTCGACCGCCAGGGGCAGGAGACCCCCGAACCGTCCGATGTTCTCCCGGAAGGCCGGCTGGTACTGCTCCAGGAGCCGCCGGATCCGACGGACGGCCTCATGGCCCCGGTCGATGTCCACGCCCGTGTCCCGGTACCGCATGGCCTTGATTCACAGATGCGGGATGAGAAGGGCGCCGGGTGAAAGGACCCCGACCTGCACCCTGCATCTTGCATCTTTAACTTGATTCAACCGTCGCCCGTTCCAGGATGCGGACCTGCTTGATCTTCTGGTGGTCGGCCGGGATGGGGTAGTCCCGCGTGTAGCAGGCCACGCAGAATTCCCGACCCTCGGGGTCGCCGACGCTCCGCAGGAGGGCTTCCAGGCTCAGGTAGGCTAAAGTGTCGGCCCCGATGAAGCGGGCGATGCCGGCCACGTCGTAATGGTTGGCGATCAGCTCCTCCTCGGACGGCGTGTCGATGCCGTAGTAGCAGGGGCCGATGATGGGCGGGCAACTGATGCGCATGTGAATCTCCCGAGCGCCCGCCTGGCGGAGCATTTGAACGATCTTGCGGCTCGTCGTACCCCGGACGATGGAATCGTCGATGAGGACGACCCGTTTGCCGCCCACGACAGGGCGCACCGGGTTCAGCTTGACCTTCACGCCGAAGCTCCGGTTCGCCTGGGAGGGCTGGATGAACGTGCGGCCCACGTAGTGATTCCGGATGAGGCCGAACTGGAAGGGCAGGCCCGAGGCCTCGGCGTACCCGATGGCCGCATGGACGCCCGAGTCCGGGACGGGCACGACGATGTCGGCGTCGGCCGGGGCCTCCCGGGCGAGCCACCGGCCCATCTCGACGCGGGCCTCACTGACGGAGCGCCCGAAGATGACGCTGTCAGGTCGGGAAAAGTAGACCAGCTCGAAGATGCACTGCGCCCGGCCGACGGCCGGAAAGGGCTTCAGGGACTGGATGCCGTCCTCGTTGATGACGATGACCTCGCCGGGCTGGACCTCCCGCTCGGGGACGGCGTCGATCAGGTCCAGGGCCGACGTCTCCGAGGCCAGGACCCACGCCCCGTCTTTACGGCCCAGCCAGAGGGGCCGGAAGCCATAGGGGTCCCGAACACCGATGAGCGTGTCCGGCGTCAGGATGACCAGCGTGAAAGCCCCTTTCAGTTGGTGCAAGGCCCACAAAATGGCATCCACCAGGTCCCATCGTCGGGAACGGGCGACCAGATGGAGGATGACCTCCGTGTCGGTCGTCGTGCTGAAGATGGCCCCGTCCCGCTCCAGAGATTCCCGCAAGGAGAGGGCGTTCACGATGTTGCCGTTGTGGGCGATGGCGAGGCTCCCCCACGCCCGGTGGGCGACCAGGGGCTGGGCATTCTGGAGAAAGCTCCGGCCGGCCGTCGAGTACCGCACGTGGCCGATGGCCAGATGGCCCGGGAGCTTCTTTAAGACGTCCTCGGTAAATACGTCGCTGACGTACCCCATGCCCTTGTGTTCAAACAGCCGCTCGCCGTCGGCCGTCACGATCCCGGCGCTCTCCTGGCCTCGATGCTGAAGGGCGTACAGCCCCATGTAGGTCAGGTGCGCCGCCTCCGGATGGTTCCAGACGCCAAAGACACCGCACATCGGCTTTTCCGCCCTTCCCTCCCGAGATGTCGATTCATTATAGTCTTTCCGAGGGGCTCCGACTACTGCCCGGAGAGATGCGGTATACGAGATGCAGGATGAGATTGCGAATGTTCGAAGTGTGGGCTCTTGGTACCTGCGGGTCTTCGGCGGGCTTCTCCTCGGCCTCCTCGTCGGTCCATCCCCGCTGACGACGGGCCTCGAATCTGAGGACCCCTGCGTCGGTCTCCGGAACTTGCCCCTGCCGGAGGCCGCCCGTCTTCAGATCGTCGAAGCCCCAAGGGACGGCCCGTGCCGAGCCCGGATCGAGCTTCCGCCGTCCGCTTCGTGGCGGGACCTCTACACGTTCTTCCGGGACCTGCCCTTTCGGGCGACGCCGGCGCCCTGGTCCGTCGGCTCCGTCGAGTTGACGAGTCGGGGCCGGGGGCGGCCTCGCGTCTCTTGGCAAGTCCGGCTTCACCGAGACGGATGGCGGTACGAGGTCCGCGGTACACAGGCCCCGGAGGCGACCGTCACCGTCCAGGCAGGCTCGGCTTACCCGACGGGTCGGATGCCCCTTCCGGTCATCGACGAAGCGCTCCGGTCGCTCCTACCGGCGGGCGGGGAACTGGAAAGCGAACTCTGGGAGGCCCACCATTACATGGTGGTCGTCAGCCTCTTGGAGGACACCGTGCGACCCCTGGCCGAGTCCCTTGTCCAGCGCCTGCAGGCTCAAGACTGGCAAATCCGAAAGATCGCCTTAAAATTTCGGGACCGGCCGCCCTGGGTCGAGGGGGTCCCGGCGTCGGAGGCGGCGGACCTGCTCCGGGAGACGCCCGAAGAGGCCGGTGTCATCGAAGCCCGTCGGGGCCCGCAAGACCTGGGTTTCAGCCTGGTCGCCGCCGAGGGACGGGTCTTCGTCGTCGTGACCCTCGACTGGCTCCGGTAAAAAAATGAATGGGGGTACCCATGCGGCCCAGCCGGCAGGCTCAGATTCGGGTCGTCGATTTCGGCTCCCAGTATACGCAACTCATCGCCCGGCGCATCCGGGAAATGGGCGTCTACGCCGAGATCGTCTCCTGCCATGCGCCCTGGGAGGTCCTCACGGCGGGCCTGGCGGAAGGAACCCTGCGGGGCCTCATCTTCTCGGGCGGCCCTCAAAGCGTCTACCAGCCCGGCGCCCCGACGGTCCGCCCCGAGGTCTATCAGGCCGGCGTGCCGATCTTAGGCATCTGTTACGGGCTTCAGCTCATGGCTCATCAGCTCGGGGGTCAGGTCGTGCCGGGACCCGTCCGGGAGTACGGTCCGGCCCGCCTGGAGGTCCTGACGCCGGACGTCCTGTTTCAGGGCCTGCCCCCGGCCTTCCAGGTCTGGATGAGTCACGGCGACCGGGTCGAGCGTCTGCCGCCGGGATTTCAGGCCCTGGCCCGTACGGAGGCCACGCCCTATGCGGCCTTTGCGGACCCCCGGCGGCGTCTGTACGGCGTCCAGTTCCACCCCGAGGTCGTCCATACGGCCCACGGTCGGGACATCCTGGCCCGCTTCGTGTTCGACGTGTGCGGGGCCGTGCGGGACTGGGACCTGGCGGCCTACATGCGGGAGCTCATCGCCTGGGTCCAGGCCCGGAGCCGGGAGGGCGATATCCTGGTCGCCGTCAGCGGGGGCGTCGACAGCACGGTCCTCGCCCGCCTCGTCCACGAGGCCGCCGGGGACCGGATGCTGGCCGTGTTTGTCAATAACGGGCTCCTCCGGCAAGGCGAGCCCGAGGCCGTCCAGGCGAACCTCCGGGACCGGATGGGCATCCCCCTCCATTATGTAGACGCCTCGGAGGTCTTTCTGGAACGCCTCCGGGGCGTGACGGACCCCGAGCAGAAGCGCCGCATCATCGGGGATACCTTCGTGGACGTATTCGTTCAGGTGACCCGCTCGATCCGGCCCTTCCGGTTCTTCGCCCAGGGGACCCTGTACCCGGACGTCGTCGAGAGCGGGGCCTCCCTGGGGCCGTCGGCCGTCATCAAGACCCACCATAACCTCGTCGAGGCCGTCCGCTCGATGGGCATGGAGGTCCTCGAGCCCTTCCGGGAGCTCTTCAAGGACGAGGTCCGGCAGATGGCCCGTCTGCTGGGGATTCCGGACGACATCGTCCACCGCCAGCCGTTTCCGGGGCCCGGCCTGGCGGTCCGCATCCTGGGCGAGGTCACGCCCGAGCGGCTGGCGATCCTCCGGGCGGCGGACGCCATCGTCGAGGCCGAGGTCCGGCGGAGCGGCTGGTATGAACGACTGTGGCAGAGCTTTGCCGTCCTCGTCCCCGTCCGGACCGTCGGCGTGATGGGCGACGAGCGGAGCTATGCCCACGTGATCGCCCTCCGGGTCGTCGAAAGCCAGGACGGCATGACGGCCGACTGGGTGTACCTCCCGGAAGACCTGCTCCGACGCCTGGCCGCCCGCATCGTCAACGAGGTCCGGGGCGTGGGTCGCGTCGTCCTGGACGTGACGTCCAAGCCGCCCGCCACCATCGAGTGGGAGTAAGGCTTGGGTGGATCCGTCGGATCCGGCGGATCGGACGGATCCACAGGCGGAGACGTCCGGCCAGCGGGCGGCCTGCGCTCCTTCTCAGAAGGGATATCCGATGGAGAAGTCAAAGCGGAGGCGGGTGTCGATGCGGTACCGGGCGTTGGGCTCGGCTATAGGCCGGCCCCACGTGTAGGAGAGGTCCAGGTTCAGGGGGAGGCCCCCGAAGAATACCGTCAGGCCGGCCCCGAAGGACCCCACGCCCTTGCGGACGTCAAACCCGCTTCGCGAGATGGGGACGAAGAAAACGCCCTCGTTGAGCCGAAGCACGCCCGCATCGGCAAACAGCCGAGCCCGAAAGGCCTCCAGGGCCGGTGTCCGCCGCCGCCAGGCCGCCGGGAACAGAGGGAACCGGTACTCCAGATTCGCCACGACCCCCCGATTCCCGATGAGTTCCCGAAAGTCGAAGCCCCGGAAGCTCAGGCCCCCGCCGAAGACGAAGATGTAAGGCCGCTCGCCCGTCGACAAGAAGCCCTGGAGCCGGACCGCCAGGAGGGAGAACCGACTGAGGCGGAGGTACCGCCGGTAGTCCCCGTACAGGGTCGTCCGCCGGATAAAGTCCTGAGAAAAGGGCAACGAGTAGATGACGGCGATCCGGCCCGTCTGGCCCGACAGGGGACCAAACCACCAGAAGCGGGTCGTCTCAAAGGTGTAGGCCAGCGTCACGGGCACGTCCCACTGGTTGATCAGGAAGTCCTGAGCGCCCGTCCGCCGGAGGTACGCCTCGTGAAGGGCTTGCGAGAAGGGATCCAAGAACTTCTGCCGGATCCGGAAGAACCCGAGGCCCAGCTCGATACGGCTCCACAGGCTGAGCGGATAGTAGCCGAAGACGTCGCCCCCGATGACCGAGTCCTTGACGAAGTCGATAAACCGGTCGTCGATGGGGCCGATGAAGAAGGTATCCGCCCAGAACAGCTCCGTCAGGTACTGAAACCGTCGGGCCCGGTCGAGATACGAGACATAGAAGGTATTGAACGAAGAGATGCGCTGGAGAAAGACTGTGAAGGCCTGGTCGCCCAGGATGTCCTCGAAGGTGATGGCTGACGCAAAGGCATACGTGAACTGGTCGGCCCCGCCGATCAGCGTCGGGGGCGCCCCCAGGACGGGCCGGAAGCCCTTCTTCTGGATGCCCGCCGGGTCGATGTTAAGGCGGGGGAGCTCGGCGGCCGCCTCGGCCACCTGAGTCGCCTCCGCCGGGAGCTGGACCACGGCCAACTGTCGGTCCATCGCCACGCGATAGAGGTGGAGCTGGCCCTTGAAGAAACCGATGAAATAGACCCATGAGCCATCCGTCTCGGCGACGACCGTCGGGCTGAAGTTGCCGCCCATCGCCCGGGTCATCCGGACGATCTCGCCAGACTGAAGGTCCATTCGGTAGAGGTCCAGGGCGCCGTCCATGTCGGCCGAAAAGACCAAGTACCGGCCGTCGGGCGACAGCGTCGGTGTCGAGAAGTACCACGGGGCGGCCGGACCGACGCGGGTGACCTGGCGGGTGGCGAGGTCCAGTCGGTAAATAGCCGACCGACCCGGCTGGCGACCGACGTAAAGGAGGGCCTTCCCGCCGTCGACCCAGACGGGCGTTTCTTTATACGTATCGTCCTGGGTCAACGGCTCGTACTTCCGGGTCACGAGGTCCATCAAGAAGATGGTCGGCCGACCCTCCCGGTCGTAGGCCGTAAAACTCAGGTGGCGACCGTCCGGATGGAAGGCCGGGGACGCCGTCTTGTTGAGGGGAATGTAAATCTCCTGAAGCTTCCGACCGCTGACGTCCATCACGAACAGGCTCTGGTACTTCCCCGTCCGGGCAAAGAAGGCGACCCGCCGACTGTCGGGCGACCAGGTCAGACTCCGTAAGGCCATGTCGAAGCGGCCCGGCGGAAGCTCGGCCGGAAAGTCCTGAAAGGCCGTCGTGTAGCCCGGCGTCAGGTTCCGGACGACGTGGCCCCGACGGTCCAAAATCAGGATGTCCAGGTCGTAATCGTAGATGTTGACCGTCCCGACGGCGACGTAGCGGCCGTCCGGCGAAATGGCGTAGGTCATGATGTTCCGGTACGGATAGGGGAGCTCGAAGACCCGGTGGTACTGAAGGGCCGGCTCCCGGTCCAGGAAGTCCCGGAACCGGTTCCGCAGGTAGTCGGCAAACAGCTCGTTGAACCGCTGTTCCGTCACGCCAAAGGCGGCCAGGAAGGGGTCCGCCCCGCCGAGGAAGCCCATCTTACGGAGCTGGAACCAAAACTGCCGGATGCCGGCCTCCCCGAAGCGGTCCCGGACGAACTCCCAGATGAACGACCCCAGGGTGTACTGGGGGAGCGTGATTTCGCTTCCCGCCGGGACTTCCAGCTCCCGCGTGGCCGACACGTAGGGCAGACGCTCCGTCAGGACGGCGTCCCGGACGATCATCGTGTTGAAGGGGTCCCGTCGGCCCGTCGTATAGTCGGCGAAGCCTTCCCACACCCAGGCGGGCGGGCTGATCCGCAGGTTGATGGCCCGGCCGCCCAGCTGGCCGTACATGATGGCGAACTCAAAGATGTGGGTCAGCTCGTGGGTGATGACGTCTTGGAGGAGGTCTGGCGGCATGTCGATGGGAAAGGCCATCCGGTTGTAGACGGGTTCCGCCACGCCCAGGCTCCCCGTGACGTCTTGGAGGTAGTTGATCTGCTCGTACTCGGCCTGGTTGCGGTAGTAGATCAGGGGAATTCGGAACGGCGGGGCCGTCTGAAGGATGCGATAGATCTTCTGGTAGGCCGACTCGGCGATCCCTGCCACGGTCGGCAGGGCATAGGCGGCCTCGGGATAGAAGTAGATGTCAAAGTGCTCCGTCTTGTAAATCTTCCACCGAAAGTGATCGTAGTGGACCTGGTTTTTCCCATAGTAAGGGATGTAGACTTGGGCCCCCAGGGGCCAGGCCCCCAGGGCGACCCCGGTGACTGTTAGCCAAAACACGGTCCAGCGCTTCATGGCCGGCCTTCCGGTGTGCTTTGGACTAAGATGCGTTCGGTTTGGATGTAAACGGGGACGACCTTACTCAGGAGCTTCGGTAGGACCCGGTCCAGCAAGGCATAGAAGACGCCCAAGTGCATCCGATTCACCGACGTCCGCAAGGATTCCTCGACGGCTTCCGAGTACAGGACCTTCCGGTTCGCCCAGTCGAAGAGGAAGAAGCGAACGCCGAGCCGGACCTCCACATTCCGCCGGCCGGCCGAGGGCTCCTGGGGGACCGCTCCAGGGGGCGGCGGCCGGAGGGGGTATTCTTCCTGCGGCACGGCCCCCTCTCGGAGGGCGCCCCGGACGGTCACGACGCCGAGCACGACGGCCGGCCGGGTCACATGCTCCAGCTCGGCCACGCCTTGGAGGTGGTCCTGAATCCATCGCTCGGCCACGCCCGGGTCTTGCCATGCCTTGGGGTCGAGCTGGTCCGCTTGGGAAGGCCGATCCCCGGCCGGTCGAGGCGCCAGGACGGTCTGGGCAAGGTGGCTCTGAAGTTCGTTCCGGATGATCGACCGGACCTCTTCCCCGTAATCGATGGAAGGATCGTCCTCGACGCCTTGAAAGTCCCGATACGTCGGGAAGGGGACCACGACGACGGCGTCGTAATCGTTCAAGGGAATCTGGGCCTGCGTAGGGACTCGCACGGGGACCTCGATGACCTGCGACGCACAGCCGACCCCGCCCAGCAGGACCAGGCTCAGGACCCATCCGGCGGCCCGACGCTCGATAACCCGGCGCCTGTGTCCTCGCATCAGGGTCATGTGTCCTCCGCGGGGGTCACTTCAGACCCGACCCCCTTCGCCCGTGGGCCCGCCCCCACCGACACACCCCGACGGCTCCCAGGCGATAGAATCCTCCCGCCCTTGACGGCTTCAGCGGGGGCCATCCGCCGCCGGAGACGTCGTCGCGCGCCCGCCGTCTCTCACGCCGTCCTGCAACCGCCATGCCATTGCATCTTGCACATCGTATCCGGACGGAACGGTTAGGACGACGATGGGGACCCGGCATGGGGGTTCTCCGAAGACCCGGCGGGCGGCCCCTTCCGGTACTTCTGCTGAATCTCCCGAAATCGGATGTAATTGGCCCGGTAGGCCGGATTGTCCGGTTCCAGCTCCATGGCCTTGCGGTAGTAAGCCATCGCCTTGTCCCACTGACCCATCGCCTCCATCGCTACCGCCAGGTTATTCCAGATGGCCGCCCAGTCCGGTTTGAAGCGCAGGATCTTGGCCCATCGATATACGGCCTCCGGCCAATAGGCCTGCCGAGCGGCCCGGATGGCCAGCTCGTTTTGCCGCCTTAGCCACTCGGGGCTCCCCGGCGGGGGCTGGAGAGCGACCTCGGCGGCCCATCCGGCTCCGAGCCAAATCCAAAGGCTCAGGACGACCCCAAGGCCCCAAAGGTACTTCCGCCGGTGTCCTGACATCGTGCACCTACCTGCGTACAAGGCAGTCGGGCCATCAGGCAGTCAAGCCTGCCCGCCTTCCGGCTTCGTGACGATGACGGGGACCATCGCCCGTTGGAGGACCTTCTCGGCCACGCTCCCCAGCATCAGGTGCAGGAGGGGCCCCCGGGCGTGGCTGTCCATGACGATGAGGTCGGCGTGGACCTCAGTGGCATACTGCAAGATGCCGGTCCCGGCGTCGGCCGCCCGGCGAAAGGCCTTTTGAACGGTCCGGCCCGGCGGCACGGCCTGCTGACGGTACCACTCGTCCAGCGAGTCCCGGACCATCTGCTCGACGGCGGCCTCCATGACGGCCGGCACGTCCGGCACGTAAGTCTCGATGACATGTACGAGATGAACCTCTGCGGCGTAACGCTCCGCCAGGTCGAGGGCCAGGGGAAGGGCGGCGCTCCTGCGAACCGTCCAGTCGACGGGGACGACGATGACGCGCAGGCCGACCGGTTCGTAAGTCTCCGGGACGACCGCCACCGGCCGCAAGGTCGACCGCAAGACCTTCAGGGCAAAGCTTCCCAAGCGGTGCGGATCCTGGCCTCGACCTAAGACGATCCAGTCGGCGTCATACCGCTGGACGGCGTCCATGAGGCCTTCGTAGAGGTCTCCTGTCCATACCTCGACGGCCACGGACAGATTCGGGGCCTCGATCGCATGGGCCCGGGTCCGGAGGACGCTTTCGGCGTGGGTCCTCACCTCATCGAGCCAGCGGTGCATCTCCTGGTGGAGAGACGGGTCGACGGCGCCGCCGTAACTGGTCAGGAGACGATACGTCTTGGGGATATCGACGGCATACCACAGAATCAGCCGACCCCCCGTCCGTCGGGCCATCTCGACGGCGAAGAGCAGGGCCTTTTCGGCGCTGGGCGAACGGTCCCATCCGACCAGGTACGTGGTCATCGACGACTCCACCTCTATTATAGGACAATGAGGCGATAAGGCAGTACGGCCGTAGCGGGCGTCGGCGGATAAGGAGGTGGCCTTATTCCTTTTCAAGAGAACCCGAGCCCCGCCGTCCAACACCCGACATCACCGGGGCTTGCGGAGCCGCTTTTGCCAGCGTTCCAGGAATTCCCAGGCCTGGCGGGGGCTGACGGCGTCGAGGTCCATCCCGAGGAGCTCCTCGGCCAGTTTTTCCAGGGCCGCATACCGGGCGTCCATCGCCAGCAGAGTCGGCTGGACGAGGGCCGGCAGGTGCCGACGGACGACTTCCTGCCGCTTCATGGCCGGGAGCGGCCCCGCCGGGGGACGTTCCGGGGGAGAAGCCTCCGAAGAGGAGATGCGCCCGACGGCCGCCTCGAGGCTTTTCTCCAGGCCCTCCAGCTCGCCCAGGATCTGTTGAGCCCGGCGGACGACCTCGTCGGGCAGACCGGCCCGACGGGCCACGTGAACGCCGTAGCTTTTATCGCTGGGACCCGGGACGATACGGTACAGGAACGTGATCCCCTCGGCGTCTTCATGGACGGCGACGGCGTAATTCCGGACCCGGGGATACAGGTCGGCCAGGTGGACCAGCTCGTGGAAGTGGGTCGCGAAGAGGGTCCGAGGCCCGGATGGCCAACGCTCATGGAGATACTCCAGGACGGCCCAGGCGATGGCCATCCCGTCGAACGTGCTGGTCCCCCGCCCGATTTCGTCCAGGATGATGAGGCTCCGGGGCGTCGCATTCCGCACGATGTAGGCCGTCTCGATCATCTCGACCATGAAGGTCGACTGGCCGCGGCTGAGGTGGTCCGTCGCCCCCACGCGGGTGAAGATGCGGTCGACCAGCCCGATGGACGCCGACTCGGCCGGGACGAAGCTCCCCATCTGGGCCATCAGGCAGATCAGGGCGACCTGCCGGAGATAGGTCGACTTGCCGCCCATGTTGGGGCCCGTCAGGACGATGATCTGCTGGTCGCTCGGGTCTAAACGCGTGTCGTTGGGGACGAAGGTCCGGTCCGTCAGGAGGGTCTCCAGGACGGGGTGCCGACCGCCCCGGATCTCGAGGGTCGTCCCTTCGTGGATGTGCGGCCGCACGTACCGATGCCGCAAGGCCACGTAGGCCAGGTTCGCCAGGACGTCCAGGCGGGCGACCCGCTCGGCGACTCGCTGGAGGGCCGGAATGCACGCCCGGGCTTGCTCCAGAAGCCGGCGGAACAGGTCCTGCTCGAGACTCAGGGCCCGCTCCTCGGCCGTGAGGATTTGTTCCTCCAACTGACGAAGCTCGGGCGTCGTGAAGCGCTCGGCCTGGGTCAGCGTCTGACGGCGTTCGTAGTCGGCCGGGACCCGCCCCAGGTAGGAGCGGGTGACCTCGATGTAGTAGCCGAACACCCGGTTGTAGCCGACCCGCAGGTTGGGAATCCCCGTCCGCTGACGTTCGCGGCGCTCAAATTCCAGCAGGACCCGGCGGCTGTCCCGGGCGACGGCCCGGTATCGGTCCAGCTCGGGGTCGTAGCCATCCCGGATAAAGCCGCCGTCCTTCGTATGCGGGGGCGGGTCATCGATCAGGGCCCGGCGGAGCTCGTCGGTCAGGGCCTGGACTTCATCGCCGGGCGGTTCGATCAGCTCCTCCAGGAGGCCCCGGGGCGGCCAGGCCTGCAGGCACTGCCAGACGGCCGGAAGCTGAGCCAGGCCCTCCCGAAGCCGACCGAGGTCCCGGGGCGTGGCCGTGCCGACGCCGATGCGGGCCACGATACGGGATAAATCTGGGATCGGCCGGAGGCGTCGGCGGAGTTCCTCCAGCTCGGCCGGCCGCCCGACCAGGGCCTCGACGGCGTCCAGCCGCCGCTCGATGGCCGCCCGGTCTTGCAGGGGCTGGAGGATCCAGTCCATCAGGAGACGCTGGCCCATCGGCGTCTGCGTGTGATCCAGGACGCCGAACAGCGTGCCATGCGTCGTGCCGTCGGCCAGGTTTCGGACGAGCTCCAGGTTTCGGACCGTCGCCGCATCCAGGACCAGGGCCCGCTCGACCGACAGATGACGGACCGTCCGGACATGAAGGGCCGGGACTCGCTGGGTCTCTTCCAGGTAGTGGAGGACCGTCCCGACGGCCGCACAGGCGACCGGCCGGTCCTCCAGGTCAAAGGCCTGCAGGGACTCGACTCGGAAGACCCGCCGACACAACTCCCGAGCGTAGGCCGGGTCGGTCACCCAGTCCGGGACCGGCGTCCAGGGGGCCGACGGACCGTTCGAGCCTTGCCAGCGGCGGCACCGTTCCGGCGGCCATCCCTCGGGGTAGAGGACCTCGGAGACGGGAAACCGGGACCAGAGGTCGGCCAGTCGGTCGGCGGCCTCCGCCACGGGGATTTCGCACGTGACGACCTCGCCGTCGGCGACGTTCAGGAAGGCCACGCCCAGCCGATCCCGATGGAGGACCAGACCGGCTAAGTAGGCGGCCTCGGGACCCTCGTCCCCGAGGAACGTCCCCGGCGTGACGATGCGGACGACCTCTCGGCGGACCAACCGGCGACCGGGCGTCGGCGCCTCCATCTGCTCGCAGATGGCGACCTTGTACCCCCGGCGCACGAGGCGGGCGATGTAACCCTCGGCCGCAAACCAGGGGACGCCGCACATGGGGACCCGCTGGCCCTCGTCCTTCTCCCGGGAGGTCAGGACGAGGTCCAGCTCCCGGGCCGCCGTGACGGCGTCGTCGAAAAACATCTCGTAGAAGTCCCCCAGACGGAAGAACAGGATACAGTCGGGGTACTTCCGCTTGATCTGGAGGTACTGCCGCATCAACGGCTTGACGGCCTCGACCGGCAGGGTCGGGCCTCGGTCTTTCGGAGGGGCCTTCATCCGGGCTATCCCCCGACGGTCGGGTTATCGGTCAAGAGACAGGAGAAAAGAGGCCAAGAAGACCAGGCCGTTCCCACCGGTAAGAGGTCTCACGCTCTCCCTCCTTATCTCCTGGCCTTCTCGATGCCTTGCCCGGCACCTAACACCGAATCTCTACACCAGGCCCTTCTCCCGGAGCCACGCCTCGTTGAGCTTCGATAGGTAGCGTTCCCCCGTATCCGGCAGGAGCACGACGATGACGGCCTCGGGTCCGACTTCTTCAGCGACCCGGGCGGCGGCCCAAACGGCGGCCCCCGAGGAGTTCCCACACAGGAGGGCCTCCTCCCGCGCCAGGCGGAGGGTCATCCGATAGGCGTCCCGGTCCGACACCTGGATGACCCGGTCGATGTACCGGAAGTCGATGGTCCCCGGGATGAAGTCCTCGCCGATACCGTCGATCAGGTACGGTCGGGCCGGGCCCCGACGACCCGTCCGGAAGTACTCCGTGTAGACCGAGCCCTCGGGGTCGACGCCGATGACCTGAACGGCCGGATTCCGTTCTTTTAAGTAACGGGCCACGCCCGTGATCGTCCCGCCCGTGCCCATCCCGGCGACGAAGTGGGTCACGCGGCCGTCCGTCTGCTCCCAGATCTCCGGCCCCGTCGTCTCATAGTGGGCCCGGGGATTCTCGGGATTGTAGTACTGCTGGGGCATGAAGGCGCCCGGGATCTCGCGGGCCAGCCGTTCGGCCGTCTTGTAGTACGACCGCTCGTCGTCCGGCGGGACGTCCGTCGGACACAGGACACACTGGGCCCCGTAGGCTTCCAGCAGATGGACCTTTTCGCGGGGGACCTTATCGGGCATCACGCAGATCAAGCGATACCCCTTAATGGCACACACCAGGGCGAGGCCGACGCCCGTATTGCCCGACGTCGGCTCGACGACCGTGGCGCCCGGCCGGAGACGGCCCTCCTGCTCGGCCTTCCGGAGCATGTAAATCCCGATGCGGTCCTTGACGGACCCGCCGGGGTTGAAGGACTCCAGCTTCGCCAGGACCCATCGGCCCGGCGGGACGACCCGGTGGAGTCGCACCAGGGGCGTCCGACCGATGAGGTCCAGGACGGTGTCGGCATATCGCATGACTGACCAAAGACCAAAGACCATGAACCATAGACCATGGACTCCAGGGCCCGTCAGGCCAAGGGACAAGCCCTTACGCCCGATGGAGACGAAGGCACAGGCCCATGGTCTACAGTCCGTGGTCCCCTTTTAAGACTGAACGCCCGACGCCCAACACCGGGCTACGGCTCCACCCCCAACTGCTTGAGCTGGCTCCGGGCGGCCTGGGCCTCTTCCGAGTCGGGATAGAGGCGGATCAGATTCCGAAACTCGCTGGCCGCCTGGGCCTTCCGGCCCATCTGGAGGTAGGCCAGGGCTTTCTTGTAGTAAGCGGCCGGCGCCAACCGGTGGTCGGCGTACTCCCGCAGGAAGTTGTCAAAGTCCACGATGGCGTCCAGGTACGCCTTCTTGGCGTAGTGACACTCGCCGATCCAGTACCGGGCCTCCGGGACCCGCGGGTCCTTCGGGTTCGCCTCGATGAACTGGCGGAACTCGGCGACGGCGACGTCGTACTGGCCCCGGCTGTAGTCGGCATAGGCGATTTGAAAGAGGTCCGGCGCCGGTTTCGCCTCCGGCTTCTTGGTCGCCTCCCCGGTCGAGGGCGGCCCACCGGGGGACTCCGCCGGCGTCGTATTCCCCGGCCCGGTCGGCGGGGCGCCGGGCGCCGGACGGGTCCGGAGGTAGCTCTCCGTCTGGCGGAGCTGTTCTTTCAGGGCCTGAATCTCGTTCAGCAGGACCTGCATCTGCTGGACGACCTGGGTCTGGGTAGCCTGATAGGCTTCCAATTGCTTTTTCAGGCCCTCCAGGGCCGCCTGGGTCGCCGCCTGTTGCTCGTCCAGCCGCTTTTGAAGCTCCCACACCTGTTGCTGGAGGTCGATGATGTACCGCTGGATCTTGGCGAGGTCCTGGCGGGTATCCCCCTGGGCCGGGACCGTGCCGGCCAAAAGCAAGACGACCCCGAGAAAACGTAAGACCCTGGCGGCCCGGCCTCGGACGGCCATTTGTCGCATAGGACACCTCCCCACTCTCCATGGACCCGACGGCCCATGCACGACACCCCTATTCTGGGCGGAAGGAGGCCCCGGATGCAACCCGCCGATCAGCGATCCGGCCGATGGGCAATCGGCAGGTAGGGAGATAGGTTCCCATTCGCCGTTCGCCATTCGCTGTCATTTATAGCCAAGGGCGTTCTATCCTGTTTTCGGTTTTCGAGCGTATTTCAAAAACTCCATTCCACCGCTGAGACGCCGAGAACGCAGAGAAAAACCGAAGAAGAGCTCTCATCCTCTGCGTCCTCTGCGCCTCGGCGGTGAGTCGTGAAACAGGCTCTCGGTAGGCGAATCGGTCGACAGCGCCGTTCGGGCGCGGTTCCTGCGGTCAGCTCAGAACTTTGATACTAAGCGATTAGTATACTATCAGAGCCGTTCGGTTGGGAGAAATGCGGTTCCCATCCGGGAAAGCGGTAGGCCGGCGATCTCGATTTTTTTAAGCTTGTTAAGGATGATACCGCCATCCCTGGCGGTGTTCAGATGGGATGGACACCGCCATGACGGGCGGCACTAAGACCGGGGGCCACCGGCATGACGGCCGGTGTTCCGGGGATAGACGCCAGTCTCCCGACCTGCCCATCTGCCGACCTGCCTATCTGCCGAATGCTTGAAATATCGTGCTTTCGTGGAGGTGCCCTTTCCGCTCTCCATCTCACTTCTCACCTCCCGAACAGCTCTGCTATTTCTGTTATTATAGCGGGGTCGTGATCGTCTCGACGATTTCCCGGTGTCTTCGGTGGGCCGACCCCGACTATTATATTCCGCCGGGGCCGGCCTGCTACTCTTGCCCATAAAGGAATTCCTGTGGAGGCGGGCATGGGTCCGAGGATACGGAAGTGGGTCGGTTGGATCGTCGTAGGGGTGGGGCTCTGGGTCGGAGGCCGGGCAGGTCCCCCGGCCTGGGGTCAGGAACCGCGCCTTACCGTCGGCGTCGGGGGGGCATTAACCCCGGCCGGTTTAGAAAAATGGGAGAGAGTCGGTAATTTTTTTCTGTCTCTTCATCTTTCGTTCGATGTCCGGCTGAGTCGCCGCTGGTCCGTACGGGTCAACTTTCTTGAAACATGCGGGGATGAGTGTGCTTGGTGGTTCCCCATTTTAGGGGTTTACTCTTTTCCCCTCACGGGTTGGTTATACGGGGAGGTGGGGGGCGGCCTCAGCTGGCCGTTCGAGGAGTATTTGGAATCTGTCGGCATCCCCGGGCCGATTCTCTGGGCGGGCCTGCGGGTCCAGGGCGCTCGGTGGACGATTCAGACAGGTTTTTCAGGTTTTTACCCGATAGGGTGGAATTTTTTGACGGTCGGTCTGCGCTTTTAAGGGCTTCGTCGAAGGCTGGATATGAAAGGAAGAATGGGATTTCTTATCAGAGCCCTTCGGTTCGTGAAAACCCGTATGGATTCGGCCTTATTGGCTCATAGCTCGTGGCTCATGGCTCATAGTCCTATAAGCCATGAGCCATGAGCCAACATGAGCCATGACCCATGAGCCATGAGCTATGAGCCAATAGCGGCTATGAACCATCCATCACCCTGGCTCGTCCCTCCGTCACTTCGTTACTCCGTCCCTTTCGTTACTTCGTCCTTCCGTCCCTTCGAAACATCGTGCTTCCCGGGCGATGGAAAGGGCCGTCCTGATGCCATTCTCACGAACCGAACGGCTCTGTTGAGGTATCGGACCCCTGAAACGGAGGGTGCCTCTCACGCACTGACGCGGAGGACGACCTTGCCGAAGTGCTGACGGGCCTCCATGTAGGCGTGGGCCTGGGCCGCCTCTTCCAGGGGGAAGACCCGGTCGACGACGGGCCGCAGGACGCCCCGCTCGACGAGGGGCCACAGCGCCAGGAGCTCCCCCCGCGTCCCCATGTAAGAGCCGTAGATCTGCCACTGCTTGGCGAAGAGGGCCCGAAGGTTCAGCCGGGCCTCGGCGCCCGTCGTGGCCCCGCAGGTCACGAGACGACCCCCCCAGCCGAGGCACTGCAGGACGCCGTCCCAGACGGCCTCGCCGACGTGCTCGAAGACGACGTCCACGCCGGCCCGGTTCGTCAGTTCCAGGACCCGTTGGGGCCACGCCGGGTCCGAATGGTCGACGACGTGGTCGGCGCCCAGGGCCCGAAGCCGCTGACGCTTGGCCTCCGTCCCGGCCGTGGCGATGACCGTCGCCCCGATCAGCCGGGCGATCTGGACGGCGGCGATGCCGACGCCGCTCCCGGCGGCCATCACGAGGACCGTCTCGGCCGGCCGGAGCCGGGCGAGGGTCACGAGCATGTGCCACGCCGTGAGAAAGACCAGGGGCATCGAGGCCGCCTCCTCCCACGTCAGACCCGCCGGCTTGGGGAGCGCATTGACGGCCGGGACGACGATGAAGTCGGCGTAGCCGCCGTCCCGCCGATGGCCCAGGACCTTATATTCCCGGCACCGGTTGTCCTCCCCCTGGAGGCAGAACCGACAGACGCCGCAACTGACGGCCGGATGGAGGACGACCGCATCGCCGGGCTTTACGTGACGGACCTGGTCGCCGACGGCGTCGACGACGCCGGCGACGTCGGCGCCCGGGACGATGGGCAGAGGGAGGCGCACGCCCGGGATGCCCCGGCGGGTCCAGAGGTCCAGATGGTTGAGGGCGACGGCCCGGACCCGAACCCGGATGTCGGCCGGCCCGACGTCCGGCACGGGTCGCTCTTCCACCCGCAAGACTTCCGGGCCCCCGTGTTCTCGGATGACGACGGCTCGCATAAGGGTTCCTCCAACATGCGAGGTACGGGATGTAAGGCTATCACTCCGTCACCTTGTATCTCCCGCCCCTTCCATGCGCCGGCAGGTCTGCCATTTCGTCCGGACCCACACGGGCCAGCGGCCGTACCGACGGTACCACTCTTCCAGGAACTGACGGGTCCGGGCCTCGGAGGGGTAGCCCCATCCGAAGTCGCCGTAGCGATCCCGAAGCCACCGGACGGCCTCGTCCCGGAAGACCTTGGCGACGACCGAGGCGGCCGCCACGGCCGGATGCCGCTCGGCGGCCGGCCACATCCGAAGCCGGCCCGTCCAGTCCGGGAGCCGCCGGCGAATGGACCCGACGAGGGCCGGGATGGCCGCCGGGGCCGTCAGGGCGTCGACCAGGACGGTCGCCGGTCGGTAGCGGTCGATCCAGGCGACGAGGACGTCGACCGTCAGGACCGTCAGGGACGCCCGGTCCATGGCGGCGGGCAGGAAGAAAAAGACGTCCCAGAATCGGGCCCGCTCGGTAATTCGGTCCATCAAGGATGCCCGCCGGACCCGCGTCAGACGCTTCGAGTCTCGGACGCCGGCTACCCGCAGACCGGCCACGTCCTTCGGGGCGACGCCCACGATGGCCAGGACCATGGGCCCGATGACAGGGCCTCGACCGGCCTCGTCCACACCGGCGATGCAATCCAACATGGGACTCCGGTGTTTAGGAGTTAGAAGGTCCGGGATCGAAAGCTAAGCTCTTTTTCTCAGACCCCCGACTCCCGATCCCCCGGCTCCTGAACACCCAGCACCGAACACCGGAGGATTCCATCAGGCGACCCGAGCCTCGGGGGCCGCCCGGGCCCGCTCGAAGAGTTCCTCGTACTTCCGCAGGATCACGTCAGGTCGGTAGTGCTCGTCCACGTAGGCCCGGCCGTTTTCGCCCAATTGCTGACGGAGGTCCGGGTGTTCCAGGAGCCAGTCCATCATCCGGCTGAACTCGGCGGGGCTCGTGTAGAAGAGGCCGCCGTTGCTCCGGATGCACTGGCCCCGCAGGACGGCGCACTGACCGTTGACGAGGACGGCCTTCCGGGCCTTCCAGGCTTCCAGCAAGACCATGCTGAGGCTTTCCAGGGGCGAGGGGTTGATCAGGAACTCACAGCCGGCCAGGGCGTCCCACTTGGTCTGTTCGTCGACCGGGCCGAGGAGGCGGACGCGGGGATGGGCCGGGACGGAGTCCACGACGGGTCCCAGGAGGACCAGGAGGGGCGGATTCGGCCGAGACTCGGCATAGCGGATAAACATCTCGACGAGTTGGGGCGCTCCCTTATTGACGTCGACCCGTCCGACGAACAGGACGTAGGGTCCCGAGATGTCCCATCGTTGGCGGAAGCGTTCGGGTCGGGGCGGCTCCGGGGGCGGCTGGACATGGATGCCGACGACGACGCCGGGGACCGAATAGTTCCGGGTCATGCCCTGGATGAGGCGTTGCTCCTCGACGGAGTTATAGGCGATGCCCCGCACGCCGTGGAACAGCTTCCGGAAGATGGAAAATCCGATGATGGGGTCCTCCTCGGCCGTCGGGACCAGGATAGCCCGGTCGGGAACGGTCAGGGCGCCGTGGAAGGTCGTGTAGTACCGAAAGCTGAAGAAGATCCAGAAGTCAAAGTCCGTCGCCCGGCGGCGGACGGCGTCGACGAGCCGGGGGGCGTAGGGGCCTTCGAGTTGGAGCCAGCGGTATTCGTCGGCCTCCGCGTGGGAATGCGTCAGGAGGTACTGCTCCCAGAGGCCGTAGGCCCGGGGGTCCCGGGGCCGTCGGACCGGGAAGCGATGGACCCGGACGGGGCCGACGGCCGTCGAGCCGGCCGGGTAGTGGTTGCGCCAGGTCACATAGTCCCGGGCGCAGGTCGTGAAGACCTCGACGTGATGGCGGCCCTGCAGGAGTTCGGCCAGGTTCCGGGCGTGGAGTTCGGCCCCGCTGGCGATGTCCTCCCCATAGCGTTGGACGACGATGGCCAGGCGCATCGGGTCCGACCTCCGCGTCTCTAAGGGGTACCCCGGTCCGGGGGCTTTCGACGCCGACCCGACCGGGCAAATCGCCGGGGCTGGCCTCGGTCGGAGGCCTTCCGTTGGAGGAGCTCCCGCTCGACCAGGAGGTCCTCGATGAGCTGAGTCTGGAACTGGACCAAGTAGCTGAGCCGGTGGACGTGGTGAAGCAAGGGGTCCGGGTTGAAGAAGAGCTTCACGAAGGGGCGGAACAGGCGTCGGAAAAAGTTGATGATAGGACCCCATCCCGGCCGCCGGGAGAACCAGAACGCTTCGGGGTCGAAAAGCCACTGGAGCTGTTGGTCCGCCACGTCTTTCTTGACGTCCTCGGGGAAGGGGAGCTGGCGCCACTGGATGAGGAGCCGGTCCCGGACTTCCTGACGGACCTGGCTGGCCGTCGCCTGCTCGGTGTGCTGTTCTTCGATCTGGCGACGGATCTGCTGAACGATCTGAACGACGTCGACTTTAGGGCCGCTTCGTCGCTTCTCCATGCCGACCTCCGTCGGGCGGAGAGGACGTCAGGAAGGTGTCCAGCCGCTGGGTCCACCGGCGGGTCTGCCAGAGGAGCCAGCCGAGGGCCAACCACAGGCCCAACCAGAAGACGAGACCCGCCAAGAACAGGTAGGAGACCCGGGGGTCACGCATCGGACACTCCCCCCGACCAGAGCCACTGGGCCCAACGAAAGCGGGCCCACTGAATCCGGTCCGCGACGAACCCGAGGAGGAGGGCCAACGAGAGGGACCACAGCCATCCGACCAGCACCGTGTGCCACATGGCGGGTTCCAGACGGACCTGGCCGCCCTCGATGACGACGGGGTGCAGGCCCCGCCATAGACGGGGCGCCAGGTACACGACGGGGAGGTTCACGGCGCTGAACAAGTTGTAGGCCACGATGCCCAGGGTACGGCCCTCCGGCAGGAGGACGGCGAAGAGGACGAGGTAGGCCGCATACATGATGAACATCAGGAAGGTCGTCGTCAGCCGGGGCTCCCAAGGCCACCAGCTTCCCCAGATGGGGCGGGCCCAGCACATGCCCGTCACCAAGACGAGGGCATTGGTCACGACGCCCACCCACACGCACGCCCATCCGTGGAAGAGCCATCGGACCTGGCGCTTCCACAGGTACAGGCCGTGCCAGACGGCACTGACCCCATAGGCCAGCAGGGACGTCCAGGCCATCGGCATGTGCATGTAAAAGATCCGCTGGACGTCCCCCATTTCGCGCTCTCGCGGCGCGTAGAAAAAGGCCATCCACCAGAAGATGACGCCGACGGGGCCACTCATCGCCCACAAGACCTCGGGCCATCGCCGTTTCATGGGAATGACGTCCTCCGCCCGGTGATATGGGATTTCGCCCGATCACGCGGGCGCTTCGGGAAGTATCGGTCGCCGGGCCGGTCCCGGCGACCGAAGGGGCCTCATCCGGCCACGAATTCTTTCAGGTACCGGCCGGCCTTAAAGCGCGGGACCCGTCGACTGGGGATGTCGACCGGCTCGCCGGTCCGGGGGTTTCGCGCCCTCCGAGGCTTCCGCGGCCGGACCTCGAAGACACCGAACCCGGGCAGGCTGATGCGCTGGCCCGAACGAAGGGCCGAGGCGATGATCCCGGGTTCGTCCTGCACGCCAAAGAGTGCTTCTACCACCATCTGGGCCTGAGCCAAGCGCAAGCCCGTTCGGGCGGCCAGCTCACGCACGAGGTCTCGCTTGTTCATCGTGTCTCCTCCACTTACCGTAGGGTATCAGGATCATCCAAGCAAATCGCCCGGGGCGTCGCGAAGGTGCTGTTCCAGTAAGGTGAGGGCTTCCGTCGGGTCACCGGCCCACTGGACATAGCGCCAGTCCCCTTCCGGAATCAGCAGGTGCTGGCGCCACCCCTCCAAGATAGCCGGCCACTGCGGCCCGACGAGGATCACGGGCTTGTGGCGGGGATACCGGAGCTGGGCCATGCTCCACGTGTAGAAGAGCTCGGCCATCGTGCCGATCCCACCCGGGAGGACCCAGTAGCCATGGGCCACCTCGCATAACGTCCGGATCCGGTCCTCGTACCGGTCCGTCCACAGGACGGTGTCCGCATAGGGGTGAATCCGGTCCCGCCGAAACTCCCGGCACGGTACGCTGGCGACCCGACCGCCTGCCGCCCGCGCCACCCGGCTGGCGGCCTCCATCACGCCAAAGTAGCCACCCGTCACGACGCCCCAGCCGGCTTCTGCCAACACCCGGCCACATGCTTCCGCCAGTCGATACACAGGATGTCCCGGCTCGACCTGTCCCGAACCAAGGACGGCAATCCATCGTCCGTCGAGTCCCGATCTTTCCATCCTTTTGGCGACTCACGCCGAATGTGATACTCTGGTCCGTCGCCGGCGAACCCATCGGTCCCAGGCCGTCGGCACCGACAGACCCCTTGGGGAGCTTGACCGCCGTGCATATTGTAATTACCCCCTTTGAGCCCTTGCAAGCTGACGCCACGACGACCCGGGTCCAGGCCGAGGTCCCGATATACCTGGGGCCGCCCCCCGTCGAGGTCCTCATCGTCCCGTCGGTCCCGTCACCCCCCGGGGCTTACAACGCCCGACGTCGTCAGTGGGACGCCGCCCGCCTGATTCGGTGGGTCGTCGACCACCACCGGGACCCGACGGCCCTGAACGTCGCCCTCCATCCGGGCGACCTGTACGTCCCCGGCTTCAACTTCGTGTTCGGCCTGGCCGAACCGGCCTACGGGACCTGTATCGTCGGTCTCGCCCGCCTCCAAAGCCCGGACCCCGAGCGGTGGCACCACCGGGTCCTGACGGAAATCCTCCACGAGCTCGGTCATTTGATGGGCCTGGAACACTGTGCCACCCGAAGCTGTGCGATGTTCTTCTCGAATACGATCCGAGAGACCGATGCGAAGGGTCCGGCGTTTTGCCCGAAATGCCAGCATCTGATCAGGGCTTACCGGCAGAGGGGAACCCCGCTTCAAAGGCCCTGATGCGGTCCCGGACGGCGTCCGGGATCGGCTTGGGCCGTTGATGCATATAGTCGTACATGACCTGCACGGTCTGGGCTTCAGCGATCAGGCCGTCCGTCGCCGCATTCCGGATTTCGTAGTGAAAGTCAAAACTGGACCGCCGAAGCTCGCCGACCCGGATCCACACCCGGAGGACCTGACCCGGAAACGCCGGGGCCCGGAAGTCGATCTCCACCCGGGCCAGAATAAAGTCGACCTGACGGTAGTCCTCGACGCCCAAAACTTCCCGCCAGTAGTGCTTGCGGGCCTCCTCCAAGTAGGTCAGGTACACGGCGTTGTTCACATGACCCATCGGGTCACAGTCCCGAAATCGGACCTCGACGTCGATGCTGAGCCATCCGGCCGGTCGGGTCATGGCAGGCCCCAGGGGGTTCGGCGGTTGAAGTAATTACAAGCCATCTCATAAAAGGTGCCTGGAAGCGCTCGCATCCATCCGACCATCGATCATCGACCCCAGACCATAGACCGGCTTGGACCCAAGGGGGTCCATGGTCTATGGTCTGTGGTCGGATATCGAGGGTCCGATCCCGGTCCCGTCGGATTGATGAGACTGGTTCGAGTCCCTCGGGGATGCCGGGGCAAACTGTCCGCCTAAGGCACGGTAGCCGGCTTTCAGCGGCCGGTGAGAAATCCTATGCCCAACAGCCCCTGACGGCCCTATCGTCTGACTCACTTCCGGGGCTTCAGGGGCCGGAGCTCGACGTAGCTCGCCAGGGCATGCGGGGCCGTGTGGAGAAGGTCGACGACGACCTGGGCGACGTCTTCCGGCCGAAGCTTCCAGGCCTCGCCTCCCGCGTGACCCCCAAAATGGGTATCGACCGAGCCGGGGGCGATCGTCGTGACCTTGATGTCGTCGTAGCGCACTTCCAGCATCAGGCTCTCCGAGAAGCCCCGGACCGCAAACTTGGACGCACAGTAGGCCGCTCCGCCGGCGATGGGGTTCCGCCCGGCCAGCGAACCGACCTGGATGATGTAGCCCCTACCCGTCCGCCTCATCAGGGGGATGGCCAACTTGCAACAGTAGAAGACACCGTGCAGGTTCGTCCGGATGACGTCGTCGAACTCCTCGGGCGTCATCTCCTCGACGGGTCGGAAGATGCCGATGCCGGCGTTGTTGACCAAGACGTCCAATCGGCCCGTCACGTCCCAAAAGGCCTGAAAAGCCCGTTCCAGCGAGACGTAATCCCGCACGTCGGCCTGCAATGCGACGGGCCGACCGCCGGCCTTCCGGACCTCTTCTGCGACGGCTTCTAAGTCGGAAACCCGCCGACCCAGGAGGCCGACCCACATGCGCTCCCGGCCCAGGGCCCGGGCGATGGCCCGGCCGATGCCCCGGCCAGCGCCGGTGACGATCGCCGCTCGACCTTCCCACGACATTCCATCCGCTCCTCTGGCCTATCCTCCCATGTTCCGCACGACCCGCTCGGCAAACTGCGACGTCCGCACCTCCACCGCCCCCGCCATCTGCCGCGCCAGGTCGTACGTCACGTACCGCTCCTCAAACGTC
>BEHN01000008.1 GCA_002898535.1 bacterium HR11 | reverse complement strand
CTTCGCCCTCGGATTCTGCTTGCCCTTTGTTCCGCGCCGGACCCGCCGGTCGTGCTCGGCGTTCTTCTCGGCCGCCCACGACGTGTCCACCGTCCAGGCGGCGCCGTCGAGTCCGTAGCCGTCCAGGCTCCGCTCGTTGCTGTCGATGCCGTATACCTCCCCCGGCTCGTAGACGGGGAGGGTCGGGCACTTCAGGGGGATGATGAGGGTCGTCCGGCTCAGGGTCGGCTCCCCGGCCGTGCACTCGCCCCGCGCCCACGCCTCGATGAGTCTCCGGTACTTCCCGTGAGGCCGGAACCGCAGGACGATGGGGTCCCCATCGTGGGGCCGGACGGCGATGCGGACGGTCAGCTCCGTCCCGTCCCACGCCCACCGAAAGACGCTCTTATCGACATAGACCCAGGTCCTCCGGACCTCGGGCTTGTCTTTCCCTTCCCGCCCCCGGCGCCGCCGCCGAAAGGCATGGACGACGGCCGCCGCCGTCCGAGCCGACTTCTGGGCCCACGTCGAATGAAGGTCCGGAAAGCGAGCCCGGAAGGACGGATAGAGCGCCTGGACCATCGTGTGGGTCGCCGTCTTGCCGTTCTCCAGGGCCCAGGCGACGGCCGCCCGGACCATCACCCCGCACTTTTCGAGCAGGCGGTCCACCTCGGGGACCGGCGAAAACCGGAACTTCAGGCTCAGGGTCGTCACGACGGGGACCTCCCGAGGGCCGATGACATTTTACCCGTCTTTCACCGTCTGGTCAAGAGTCGACCCCTTGGAGACCGGCTTAGCTCATGGGTCATGGGTCATGGCTCATGGCTCATGGGTCGGCCATGAGCTATCAGCTATGAGCATTGAACTCATCCCAACTGCGTAAGTCCTACTTGAAATAACGCGTCGACCCGACGCATGCGTGACCTCGGACGTAGGGGTCAGGTACCGGGTATCGGCCATTCAGGAAAGAGAAGACCCCGCGTGATATCTTCCCACACCTCCGATACCGATCCAACCCATCCATACCGAGCCGGCCTACTCGACCGAGGGGGAACTCGAAACCCGTCGGGGTACTTCGGGCGGTACCGTCCGTAGAGCCCGCCGGGCCACCCGCCCGCTCCGCCAAGCCTCGATGATGCCAGGCAAGATCGATAGGAACACGACGAGGGCGATGACCCAATGGAGGTACTTCTGGATATCCGGCACGGCACGGCCCAGCGTATAACCCGTCAGGACCATACTGAAGACCCATAGGAGACCGCCTACGACATTATACGTCACAAAACGTCGGTACCGCATCAGGGCCGCCCCGGCCACGGCTGGCGCAAAGGTCCGGACGATGGGCACGAATCGGGCCAGGACGATGGTCTTGGCCCCGTACTTTTCATAAAAGGCATGCGCCCGCTCCAGATGCGACCGGCGAAACCACCGACTGTCAGGCCGCCGGTACAGGGCCTCGCCGGCCCGCCGGCCGATCCCGTAGCCGACCTGGTCCCCGGCGATGGCCGCCAGGGCCGTCAGGCCCAACAGCAGGCTCAAATCCAGGTGACCGGCTGCCGCCAGGATACCGGCCGTCACTAAGAGAGAGTCCCCGGGCAGAAAGAAGCCGACAAACAGGCCCGTCTCGACGAATACGACCAGGGCGACCCCCAGGACACCCCCCCATTGGATGATGGCTTGCACGTCCGTGATGGTGCGAAGCCACTCGGGTAAGATCATGAGCCCTCCTCCGTCTGGCCATCGAGGCGAGGCGTTGGTCTAACAGAGCCGCTCGGCCCGTGAGAATGGCGTCGGAACCACCTTGCCCATCCCCCGGAAAGTACGATTTTTCAAAGGGACGGAGTGACGAGCAAGGGTGATGGATGGTTCATAACCGCTATTGGCTCATGGCTCATAGTCCCATGAGCCATCAGCTATCAGCCATGAGCCATCAGCTATGAGCCAATAGCGGTTATGGGCCCTGAGCCCCCATGCGGCGAAGAGTCCGGAAAACTTCAGGGAGGCGCGGGGACTTGGAATGCTACATGCCCCCTTGCCTTCTACGTCGACCGCCGAACGGCCTTCCCGGATTCCCGAATTCCCGAACTCCCGGACGGCCGGATCGCCCCGGACCCCGCTCTTGCGAGCGGGGCTGGGACAAAATGACCCCGCTCTAACGAGCGGGGCTGGGATGAAAAGGGTCGCCCGGCCCCCCGGCCGACCTGCCCACCTGCCGAACTCCCGAACTCCCGCATGGCCCTTGGCTTGAAAAACCGTCCTTCCCGGAGGGTCGAAAAAGCCGAATCCATGCGGTTTTCACAAACCGAACGGCTCTGATGGGGCATAGAGCTCGGTCCTATACCCGATACTCTTTGCGCTGCATTGTAGCGAAAACCGCCCAGAAGTCCAGTCCCGCGGATGGGCAGTCGGCAGATGGGCAGGTTGGCAGATGGGCAGTCGGCCGGTGGGCCGGTCGGGCGACCTGCCCATCTGCCTATCTGCCGACTGCCCATCTGCCGAATACTTGAAACATCGTGCTTTCGCGGAGGTGCCTTTTCCACTCTCCATCTCACTTCTCACCTCCCGAACGGCTCTGTTAAGACACGGACCATAGGCCTAACGGAGTCGTCGGAATCCCTCGTCTCGAGGCGAAGTGGACCCGGCCTCCGAAACAGGTCTATGGTCGGTGGTCCGTAGTCTTTCATACCGATTCTCCGGGGTCGGCGGGCCGGGTATAATGCCGGCACGACGAGCCCATGAGACGGAGGAAAGCCTTGAAGGTGTGGACCCTGGCAGTCGTCCGATGGGGCCTGGGGGTCGGCCTCGGGATCGTCCTGGGAGCGATCCCCGGCCACGCCGGCGGGCCCTGGTTCGCCGAGCCTCGCAGTGATCGCATCGTTCATTACGAACTCCAAGCCCATCTCCGGCCGGCCGACCGCACCGTCACGGGCCGGGCCCGGCTGGCGTGGCGGAACGCGACCCGTCAGCCGGCGACGAAGCTGTGCTTCCACATGTACATGAACGCCTTCAAAAACGGGGACACGCTGTTTATGCGGGAGGGCGGCGGCCCCTGGGGAAGGGTCCGGCTCCCCAAGGAACCGGAAGCCTGGGGGTGGGTCGAGCTCCAGCGCATCCGTCTGGTGAATGGGGCGGACCTGTCCTTCTCCTACGATGCCGATGGGACGGTCCTGTGGGTCGCCCTGCCCCGACCTGTGGGACCCGGGGAGACGATTCGTCTGGAGTATGAATTCGAGACCCGTCTGCCCCGCATCGTCGCCCGGACCGGTTATGCCGGCTCGTTCTTCATGGTCGCCCAGTGGTTCCCGAAGGTCGGCGTCTTGGAAGAACGGGGCTGGAACTGTCATCCCTTCCATGCGAACAGCGAGTTCTATGCCGACTTCGGCGTCTACGACGTGGAGATTCGGGTCCCCCGGGCCTTCGTCGTCGGGGCCACGGGCGAAGAGGTCGCCCGACGGGACGAGCCGACGGGGGAGACGACGTATCGGTACCACGCCGAGGACGTCCACGATTTCGCCTGGACGGCCTCGCCGCTGTTTCGGGAGCTCCGGGACCGCTGGCGCCACGTCCAAATTCGGATTCTCTATCCGCCCGGTCATGAGGCGGGCGCCCGCCGGATCGGGTCGGCCGTCCGGGCCGCCCTGGAGCTTACGGCCGAATGGTACGGCCCCTATCCGTACCCGGTCCTGACGGTCGTCGAGCCGCCGCTCTACGGCCTGGCCGCCGCCGGGATGGAGTACCCGACCCTATTTACCGTCGGTCTGGGGATTCAGCTTCCGACTTGGCTTCGATTTCCCGAAGCCATTGCCGTCCACGAGTTCGGCCATCAGTACTGGTACGGCCTGGTCGCCAACAACGAGTTCGAGGCCGCCTGGATGGACGAGGGCCTGAATTCTTACATGGAAGCCAAAATCGTGAACCGGCTCTATGGATCTCGCTCGACCCGCCTGCCCGTCCTCGGCCTCTGGGGCTGGCACCACGACGGGGCGATGGCTCCGGAGGCCTTCTCGACGGACCCGCCCAACACGTATGCCTGGCAGTTTGCCAACCGGGCCAGCTACAACGCCAATTCGTACAATAAACCCATGTTGGCGCTCTTAACCCTGGAGCGTCTCTACGGGTCGGACGAAGTCACGCGGGCGCTCCGGGCCTACTTCCGGGCCTGGCAGTTCCGGCACCCCTATCCGGAAGACTTCTTCCGCGCTATGCAAGTCCATCTGGGCGAGGCGGCCGCCGAATTCCTTCGGAAAGCCCTGACCACGACGGACACCATCGACTTCCGGGTCGCCGAGGTCAAATGCGTGCCCGTCCGGCGCTCGCCCGGATTTTATGGCTATGGGACCCAGCGACGATGGCAGGCGCTTGAGGAGGTCACAAATCGGTGGAAGTGCGGCGTCCTGATCCGGCGGCTCGGGACGTGGGCCGTGCCCGTCGAGGTCCAAATCCGCTTTCGGGACGGTCAGGCCACGACGTTTGTCTGGGACGGGAAGCGGCAGTGGTTTCGATGGGCGCCCGACACCGAGTGGACGGCCCCCATCGAGCGGGTCGACATCGACCCCCGGGGCCAGTGGCTCTTGGAGACCCATCGGGTCGACAACGGCTGGGTCCGCTCGACGCCCCGCCAGCTCCAGGGCCTGAAGAATCGTCTGTGGGGCTGGCTCCTTTACGGGCTGGCGGCGGTCGTCACGTTGGGGTGAAGACTACAGACCCCAGACCGGATGGAGCTAATGGTCGGTGGTCTGGGGGCTCTCATGCTAAATATCCAAATTGCGGAACTCCAGGGCGTGGGTCAGGATGAAGTCCCGCCGGGGTTCGACCTGTTCGCCCATGAGGACCGAAAACGTCTGGTCGGCCTCCATGGCGTCCTCGATGGTAACTTGTAAGAGGGTCCGGGTCTCGGGGTTCATCGTCGTCTCCCAGAGCTGTTCGGGATTCATCTCCCCGAGGCCCTTGAAGCGGGTGATCGTGATCCCCTTCCGGCCGACCTGGTCTAAGTACTCATAGAGCTCCAACCAGGAGCGAAACTCGTGGCGACGGCCGTCGCTCTCTTCCAGGGTGAAGGCCGTCGCCCGGGCCAGGTCGGGCTGGCGGCTGTAAATCTCGACGACGGCCCCGTACTCGGGGGCGTCGATGAGTTCCCACCCGATGGCCCGACCGTGGACGCCCCGCTCGAGGGACCGCAGGATGAGGCGGTGGACGCCGTGCTCCGCGTCGAGCTCCCGGGCCGTCACTTGGTAGCCGTCGCCTTCCAGGATACTGACCAGGTCCTGTACTCGACGGGCATCGGCCAGGGCCGAACGGTCCGTCAGGCCAAAGGTGATCAAGCGGTGGATGAGGTCGGCCGGATAGCCTTTCCGCTCGAGCCGTTCCAGGAACGGACGGGCCTGGGCCAGGTCCATCAGGACGCCGTGGAGCCGGTCGGGCGCATAGGGCCGACCGTCGATACGGACCCTGACATTTTCCAAGGCCGTCTGGAGGAGCAGGCGGCGGAGTTCGGCGTCGTCCTTCACGTAAAACTCCCGCTTGCCCTTCTTGACCCGGTACAACGGGGGCTGGGCGATGTAGAGGTGGCCGTTCTCGATGAGCCACGGCATCTGGCGGAAGAAGAAGGTCAGCAGGAGCGTCCGGATGTGGCTCCCGTCGATGTCGGCGTCGGCCATGATGATGACCTTATGGTACCGGAGCTTGCTCAGGTCGTAGTCCTCGGGGTCGGCCCCGGCCCCGATGGCCTCGATGATGGCCGTGATTTCGTCGTTGGACAGGACCTTCTCGAGCCGGGCCTTCTCGACGTTGAGGATCTTCCCCTTCAGGGGTAAGACGGCCTGAAAGCGGCGGTCCCGACCCTGCTTGGCCGAACCGCCGGCCGACTCGCCCTCGACGATGAACAGCTCGCACAGCCGGGGGTCCCGCTCCTGACAGTCGGCCAGCTTGCCGGGGAGGCTACTCCCGTCGAGGGCGCTCTTGCGACGGACGAGCTCCTTGGCCTTCTGGGCGGCCTCTCGGGCCCGGGCCGCCTCGACGGCCTTCTCGACGATGGCCCGGGCCGTGTCGGGATGCTCTTCGAGGTAGCGGACGATGGCGTCGTAAGCGATCGACTCGACGATCCCCTTGACCTCGGGGTTCCCGAGGCGGCCCTTCGTCTGGCCCTCGAACTGGGGCCGCAGGACGTTCGGGATCCACACCGATACGACGGCGACCAGGCCCTCCCGGACGTCGTCGCCCGTCAGGCCCGACAGCTTCTTGGGCAGGAGATTCTCCCGTTGGGCGTACTGCTGGATGGCCCGCGTGATGGCCGACCGGAAGCCCGTGACGTGCGTCCCGCCGTCCTTCGTGGGGATCGAGTTGGCATAGGAAAAGATCTGCTCCTGATAGCTGTCCGTGTACTGAAAGGCCAAATGGACGAGGACGCCGTCCCTTTCCCCACGGACTTCGATGGGCTCCGGATGGAGGACCCGCTTCGCGCGGTTAAATTCCGCCAGAAACTGAACGATGCCGCCGTCGTACTGAAACACCTGCTGACGACCCGTCCGCTCGTCGATGAGCTCCAGGCGAAGGCCCCGGTTCAGAAAGGCCAGCTCCCGAAGCCGCTGGGCCAGGATCTCGGCGCTGAACTCGGTCGTCTCCGTGAAAATCTGGGGGTCCGGCTTGAAGCGGACCTTCGTGCCCCGACGCTGGGTCTCGCCGACGACCTGGAGGTCCTCGACGGGCTCACCCCGACGGTAGCGTTGCAGGTACACCTTGCCGTCCCGCCAGATCTCCAACTCGAGCCACTCCGACAGGGCATTGACGACCGACACGCCGACCCCGTGGAGTCCGCCCGAGACCTTGTAGACGGAGCCGCCGAACTTGCCGCCGGCGTGCAGGGTCGTCAGGACGACCTCGGCGGCCGGACGACCGACGTCGGGATGGATGTCGACCGGAATCCCCCGCCCGTTGTCGACGACCGAGAGGCTCCCGTCGACGTGGATCGTGACCTGAATCTCGGTACAGAAGCCGGCCTGGGCCTCGTCGACGCTGTTGTCGATGACCTCGTAAGCCAGATGGTGAAGGCCCCGAATGTCGGTGCTCCCGATGTACATGGCGGGGCGCTGGCGGACGGGCTCCAGGCCCCGTAGGACCTGGATCGCCTCCGCCGTATAAGCCTGTACATCGGGCGTCAAGACCGTCTCCGTCGTCTTGGTCGCCATCGTCCTCCCCTCGTCGTGAAGTCGTCGTAGACCCCGTAGGGGCCGTTCCATCGACAGGGCAGGGAATGACCTGAGAACGCCGGACGTCCCCGTCCGACCGGACCGCCGGCGGCGCCCGGCCCATATGGAGGCCTCTCAGGGCGGGTGAAAATTGCGTCGATTTATGATAGTCCCCCTGTCTGTCCGATGCAAGTGACGGAGTGATGGAGTAAGGATGATCCCTATCGCCCCATCCGCCCACCGGCCGAACTGCCGACTTCCCGACCTCCCAGTCTTGCATCCTGTATCCTGCATCTTGTATCTTGCATCCGGCATCCCCCGACGGAGGCTTCCTATGACGGAATTCCAGCCCCTGGCCCTCCTGAGGTTTCGCGAACGTAAGGTCTGGATCGGTGTGGGCGACCTTACGGAGCAGGCCGTGGACGCCATCGTCAACGCGGCGAACGAGTTCTTACAACACGGCGGCGGTATCGCCGGCGCCATCCTCCGCAAGGGCGGTCCGGAGATCCAGCGGGAGAGCGATGCCTGGGGCTATGTCCCCGTGGGAAACGCCGCGGCCACGACGGCCGGCCGTCTGCCAGCCCGGTGGGTCATCCACGCCGTCGGACCCCGCGGCGGGGAACCCCAGGCCGACGAAAAACTCCGCTGGGCCGTCTGGAGCGCCCTTCGGGAGGCCGAACGCCTGATGTGCCGTTCCGTCGCCATGCCGCCGATCTCGACGGGCATCTTCGGTTTCCCCAAAGACCGGGGCTGTCAGATCATCCTGCGCACGGTCTTAGACTTCCTGGCCCGGGAGGCCCGGTCTCTGGAGGAAGTCCGCCTCCTGGACCTGAACTTGGACGGCGCCCGCTTCTTCGTACAGGCCATCCCGCGCGTGGCGACGCCTGACGTCATCGTCGAATATCCCGACAGCGCCTCGTCCGCCGCGCCGGGACCGGCGTGAACCGGGCGCCTTCGAGGCCGATTCATGCGGAACGGCATCCTCCTGTTTTCCGGCGGAAAGGACTGCGTCCTGGCCCTGGAGAAGACCCGCCGGACGGTGCGAGTCGTCCGGCTCCTCCACCTGCACACGACCCTCCCGGAGCCGTCGCCTCATACGGAGAACGCCGCCCTGCGGGTCGGTATTATCCAGGCCTTGGGCCTCCCCTGCGACGAGGTTCGGCTCGAACGGGGCCGGGAGCGGGCCATCCTGGTCGATTACCTGCGCACGGCCCCCGGCGAGGTCCTGGTCGCCGCCGATATCTTCTTGGAACCTCATCGGGTATGGTGGGAAGAAATCTGCGCCCAAGCCGGCAAGTCGCTTCTCGAACCCCTCTGGGGTCAGCCGACGACGACCTTAGACCGCCAGTGGGGACGGTACGGGATGGCCTTCATCATCGTAGGACTGAACCCTCAACGGGTCCCGCCGGCCTGGCTCGGCCGGGTCGTCGGTCCTGACGAACGACCTGAGTTCTTAGAAGCCGCCCGTCGGTACGGCTTCGACCCCTGCGGGGAGAACGGGGAGTTCCACACGATGGCTCTGGCCGCCCGGTCCTTCCGATTCCGGATCGTCCCGACGAAAGTCGTCTGCCGGGACGTTTCGCCGACCCTCTCGATCGCCCGGGTCGTCCGGTGGAAGGCGGCCCCGTCTTGAGTCGACCGATTCACCTCGATAAAGGGGGCCGGATGTATCTCCCCTGCCGACCTGCCCAAGACGATGGCTCGCCACCGAGCTGGACTTACGGCCCTCGCGGGGTCAACCGGACCAGAAGGGTCGTCTCGGCGGAAGTCGTCCGGACGGGCTGGACCGTCGGGTCGTAGCCGTCGGCCCGAATCTCCAGGGTGTGCGTCCCGTAGGGAATCTCTAAGATCCAAGCTTGCTGGCTTTCGTCATACTGGGCCGGGATGGGTTGGCCATCGAGGAGAAACTCGGGCTGGGCGACGTTGACCTGGACCCGGAGATGGGCCCGCCGGTCCGGGACGGGCGACCGGGTTTCATCCGGACCGCCCGTCGGACGTGCGTCCTCCCGCCGGAGGTCGACCCGGACGGCCACGGCCTCGTCGGGGGGCACCTGCACGGACAGCTCTCGCGGCGGGTACCGCTCGTGCTCGATGCGGACCCGATGCTCGCCGGCCCGGACCCGACGGCTCTTCCACCAGCCGTTCAGGTCTTCGGCCCGGCCCCACAGTTGGCCGTCGACGTAAATGAGGGCATCTTCCGGCCGGACGTCGAACCAGACCTCGCCCCACGCGCCGCGGGCCTGCCGTTCCTCCGGGGGCACGGACCGGCCCCGGTATCCGTCGTCCCACCATCCGAAGGCACCGCCGAACCCCCAGTAGGGGTACCCATAGAAAAAGTAGAATCGGTAAATGGGATAGAACGGGTAGAAGAAGGGGTCATAGAAGAAGTAGAACGGATAGACCCGGAAGAAGGGGACGACGAAGAACCGCCGGTAGAAGAAGAAGGGCCGGTGGTAGTAGTAATAGAAGAAGGGCCGGTAGCGGTAGTAATAGTACGGGACCTGACCCCAAAAGCGGGGCGGCACGGGCGTGCGCCAGGACGGATGCCGGTACGACCGGAATTGAACCCTCTGGACGCCGGCGGACGGAGGGTCATCCCCCGATACCGGCCCCACGAAGGGGTGCACGTCCATATGCGTGTACAGCCGCCGCCAGGCGTCTCCATAGTAAGCGTCCCAGGCCCGGTCCAGGGCCTCGACCGACCCGTCCGATACGACCTGAACGGAAGCCGGCAGGGGAAGCGGCGGGCGGAAAGCGCTTAACAGAATTTCCGTACCACATCCGCCCTTCAGGGGGACGGGGACGGATGCTTCCTCCGGGCCGGTCGCGACCGATTCGGGCTTCGACCGAGTCGGTAATGGAGCATCCGCTCGGGCCGCCCAGGCCCCGGCGGGCCCCGGACGGACGACCGTCGGTGCCATCCGAGCGGACCGGGGCGCCGCGCTCCAGCCGGCCGTCGAGGTCACCAGCGTCCCGACCAGCCCAAAAATCCATACCCACCGAAACCTCCATTGCATCGGATGCCTCCTGATACGAGATGGGGTCTCAGGTACTTGGTACCGGGCCCCCTTCCAAAGGACTACGGACCCCAGGGCTCTCTACGGCCGACCCGACCGCCCGCCTTGAAATGCTTCGGCGTAAGACAGTTCTCGGGACCCGGCCTCTGATACCTGGGACCTCATCCCTCATCTTGCCTTGGGGTCTCCTCGGCCCGATCTTAAGTTAGCAAATTCGATGCCGATCCGGGCGGTCCCTATGCTGCGACGATGGGCCTGGAGTACGTCCCACGGTGAGTTCACCCTGGCCGACCACTACTACTTTAGCCGGCTCCAAGCCTTCCTGCACGATAGGGGCCTCCAGGTCGATATCGTGCCGGACTTCGCCCGCCTGCTGGAGTACGACGGCATCATCCTCAACTATCCGGAAATCCCCTTCCAAGACCGTGAGATTCAAGCCCTCCAGGACCGGGTCGAGGCGGGCGCCGTCGTGATCGGCTTGGGTTATTATCAGAACGAGGACGGCGTCGCCGACGTCCTGAACGCCCTCTTCCGACCGGTCGGCCTGGTCCTGGAAGCCGACGTCGTGACGGACCCCCGGCACAACCTGGGCCGCGACCCCTACCTGGTCGTGACCCGACGGGTCCTGCGGTACGCCACGGGGGTCCGCCGGCTGGTCCTCCCCTGTCCGTGCTCGATCCGCCTGACGGACCCGACGGCTCGACCCATCGTCGTCGGCGAGTCCACGGCCGTGGCTTCGTCGGGCAACGTTCCCGTGCTGGCGGCCGAGCGCCCCTGGGGTCGGGGCCGCTGGATGGCGGTCGGGACGTGCGTGTTCTGGGACAACTTTTCCCTCGACCGGGCCGACAACCGACAGTGGACCTGGAACCTCCTGACGGAAGCTTGGGACCTGGCCGACCATGGACCATAGACCCCAGACCGTAGACCATGGCCTGCAGACGGTTGTAGGCGTGAGCATAACCCTTCGGTCCGTGAGCCTCTGGATCGACTCGGCCCGGCCGACCCTGGGAGAAGGCCGACGTTTCCGGCATCCGGCGGATGGGCCGTCGGCAGGGAGGGCCCCCATCGCCGCCTCCTGTCGCCGACCGCCGGCTCCGGCCGAAAGGCCTCATCCCCTCCCCCGGCCGGCCTCCCGATGTCCGAATTCCCGAACTCCCGAACTGCCGGCTTCCCGAACCCCCGACCGGCCCATCGGCCCGGGGCCGTGGCTCGTCCCCTCCCCGACGGCCGGGCGGCCGGATGGCCGCGACCCCGCTCGGGCGAGCGGGCTTGAGACGAAATAACCCCGCTCTTGGGCGAGCGGGGCTGGGATGAAAAACGGCCCATCGGCTGGCCGGGTTACTCGTCCCTTTGAAAAACCGTGCTTCCCGGGCGTCGGGCAAGGTCGTTCCGACGCCATTCTCACGAACCGAACGGCTCTGTTAGGTCTATAGTCTGGGGTCTATGGTCTTCCATATAGTCTGTGGCACCGTTTTTGATACAACCCTGCTGGACGCCTTGGGCGTCGAGGCACTTTCGGGCGCATTCGGGACCGGTCTCCGACGCCTGAGACCCATGACCTTGAGGACGGGCCATGATGGACAAGGGATGCATGCGTCGTAACCGGATGGGACAGGTGTCGTTCAAAAGGGACAGGGCCTGGATTCTCGTCCTGGCCTTCTGGAGCCTCCTCTGGGCCGGGTGGAGTCTGGGGACCGGCCGGGCCGCCGCTCCGGAGGACGAGCGGGGAGCTGTCTTACGGATTCAGTATCTGGACGGGAGCGCCCGCATCGTGCGCGTCTACGGTATGGAGCAGGCGGCCAGCCTAAATGACGTCTTAGCCGAGGGCGACCGTCTGGACACGGAAGCGGGCCGGGTCGAGTTGTCGGCCGGCAACGGACTCTTCGTGCGGGTCGACCGGTACTCATCCGTGAACGTCCTGGCCTTGCGACCGGAGGAACGGGAGGGTGCCCAGGTCCTGCTTCAAATCCGGGACGGGGCCCTGTTCGTCGATACGCAGGGCGTGCGGTACGCGCCGACGGCGGAGACGGTCCGCGTCCGGGTCGACACGCCGGACGTGTCCGTATGGGTCGAGGAGCCGGCCGTCGTGCGGGTCGACGTGAGTCCCGACAACGGGACTTACGTCCGGGTCCAGTCGGGTCGGGCCGAGCTTCTCCATGCGCAGGGGAACGTCCCGATCGGGGCCGGTCAGGCCGTCCTGGGTGTCCGGGAGGACGCCCTCCCCGAGCCGCGGCCGGTCCGGACCTTTGCGTCGGACGAATTCGATTCGTGGAACGAGGCCCGTCGCCAGGCCTTCGTCCGACGGTCCACCGAGGAGGACTACCTGCCGCCGGAGCTGTACTACGAGGGTTCGGAACTCTATCAGTATGGAACGTGGCGACGCCATCCCCAGTACGGATACGTATGGCTCCCGCCCTTAGAAGGCCCGTGGTTTCCGTACACGAACGGGTACTGGGTCTGGGCCGGCGGCTGGGTCTGGGTCCCCTATGAACCCTGGGGCTGGGTCACCCACCACTACGGCTGGTGGTACTTCGACTGGACGTGGGGCTGGATCTGGATTCCCCGGCCCGTCTTCCGGTTCGCCTGGGTCGTCTGGTACGACTTCGGGCCTTACGTCGGGTGGTGCCCCCTGACGGTCTTCGACCGTCCGCTGACGATCGTTCACACGCACGTCCAGGTCAACGTCTTCTTCCCGGTCAGCTACTGGGACGCCTGGGGTCGGCCCTGGGTGTTCGTGGAAAACCGCTACCTCCTGGGCCATCCGGTCGTCCGGTATCGCGTGAAGGACCGCCTGACGGCCGTCCAGATCCCGGAGCACGCCGTCCGGCCGGCCTTGAAGCCCCCCTGGGAACTCGGCCTCGTGCGGCCGGAGCAGGTCCAACGGGCCGGATGGCGGGTCGCCGGGCCGCGCTTGGAGCCGACTCACCCGATTCCCCTGGTGAAGGTCCGACCCCGGGACGGCGTCGCCGAATCGGGGGGTGGGGCCGGACCGACCTCGGCTCGGCCGGTGCCGCGAGCACCGGACGTAGATCGGTCGCCGGGTCGCGCCTACCGGCCGCTCCCCCGGCCTGTCCCGGAGCCGGCCTGGGAATCCCCGCCGGCCGAGTCCCGGCGGCCCGCTCCGACCCGACGTTCGCCGAACCGACCGGAGCGGGACGACCGCTGGGACGACCGCCCTTACGAGCATCGCCCCCCGGAGCCTCAACCTGCGCCGTCTGACTCGTGGGACCGACGGACGCCGCCGCGGGGCCTGCCGGTCCCCGAGTGGTCTGAGCCGAGTCGGGTCCCCCGACCGCGGCCCTCGTGGGACGAATCGACGGAGTCGCAACAGTCCGAGCCGTCGGCCGAAAGGTATCGACCCCGGCCCGGGCCTCGCGAAAACCCGACCCCGCGTGAAGAGAATCCGATCCACCGGCTGATGGAAGGCATCCGCCAGTGGACGCGTCCGGCCCCGGCGCCGCGCGCGCCCGACTATCGAGTCCCCGAACGGGTCGAGCGGCCTTCCGGCGTTCGGTCTACTCCATCCGGTGGAGAGCGTTCTTCCGGGTCCGAGCGTCGGGGCGGCTCTCGACCCTCGTCCCGTCCGGCCGGAAGCGCCCGACCCCATAGATAGAGAGGTCGGCAGTCGGCAGATGGGCAGGTCGGGGATAGGGGCAGGCCTTGTGCCTGCCTTCATGCCTCCCCCCGGGCAGGCGTCCCGCCTACGGGAGGAACGTAGGCCTGTGGCCTGCGAGTCTCTGACCTCCGAACGCCGGGAGTCATCCCGGCGTCCCCCTGTCCCGGCGCCGCCAGTCATGGCGGCGTCCATCCCATCCGAACACCGCCAGGGATGGCGGTGTCGACCGCATGAACCGGGAGTCATCCCGGTGTCCACTTTAGAGAACCGGCCGTCATGCCGGTGTCAGCCTCATGGTCAGACCTCACCGGCCTTGCCTTAGCGTCGGCCGACTCGTATCATGGGAAGCCACGTGGTACGGACGGGTCCGACAGGGAAGGAGGCCGATGACGCTCCTGGTGGCCCGAGATCAGCAGTTGGGGCCCTATCGCATCCGCCAAGTGGTGGGGACCGGCGGGTTTGGCACCGTCTACGAGGCCGTCGACGTCCGGACGGGCATCCGGGTGGCCCTGAAGATTCCCCATCACCAGGACCGGGGTCGGGAGTACCTCACGTACGAACCCTCCCTGCTGGCTCAGCTTCAGCATCCGAACATCGTTCAGCTCATCGACGCCACGACCCACGAAGGCCTCTTTTTCTTCGTCATGGAGTTTGTCGAGGGCCGGTCCCTGTCCCAGCGTCTGGACGAAGAGCATATCCTCGACTGGTCCGAGGCTGTCGCCATCATCCGCCAGGTCGCCGAGGCCGTCCGTTTTGCCCACCAGCATCGAATCCTGCATCGGGACCTCCGGCCGGCCAACATCCTCCTTCGGTCGGACGGCGTCGTCAAGGTGACCGACTTTGGTATCGCCAAGTGGCTCAAGGACAGCGACTACGCCCATACCGTCATCGGGAGCCCGCCGTATATGGCCCCGGAACAGCTCGAGGGCAAGGCGACCTTCGCCTCGGACATTTACTCGATGGGCGTCGTCCTGTATGAGATGGTCACCGGCCAGCTCCCCTATTTTGACGTCAACTTCGTGCTCCTGAAGCAAAAGATCCTACAGGGTCAGTGCATGACGCCTCATCAATTGTGGCCCGACCGGGTCCCGGTCACCATTAGCCAGTTCATCATGAAGGCCATCGAGCGGAAGCGCTCCCTCCGCTTTCAGACGGCCGACGAGTTTCTCCAGGCCCTGGACCTGGCCGTTCAGTCGGCGACGCGTCGGACGGCCCGCTCCAGCCGTCTGCCCCGACCGCCGGAGACCGTCCGGGTCCCGGCACCGGCTCAGCGACGGCGCTACTGCTGGAACTGCGCTCAGGTCCTCCACGAGTACACCGTCCGGTGCCCGGCCTGTGGAGAAATCCAGTAGGCGGTAAGGCAGGCCGGCAATCGGCCGGTGGGCCGATGGGCAGGTCGGCAGATGGGACCACCCCCGCGGGGGTTGTCCGAAGGGATTGGGGGCGTCATGGGCCGATTACTGCCGGTGACAGCGACTGCTTAGATGGGGATCTCACTTGGGCCGTTGGTCCCCGCATAGGGGGACGGTCCATGTTTGGATTCCCGACTCATCCGCCTCCAGGCCTGAGGCCTGCCCCACCTGCCCATCTGCCGAATCGCCGATCCGCTCATCTGCCGAAGACACCGAGGAGGGTCTCATGAGGCAACTTGGGGCGTTGTTCTGTTTTCTCGGTCTTGGGGTCCTCGGCGGGGGCGTCGTCTCGTCCCTTTCGGCTCAAGAAGTCACGGAGCCGGCGACGGGTACGAAGTTTCCGGCCCAGCGGCCCTTCTTGGACGAGGCCGGTCAGCCGACCGTCCAGTGCGTCGGGACGGCCGTGCGGAAGCGGCTCGTCTTCAAGGTCTACGGCATGTGCCTGTACGTGGACCTGGACGGACTCCGCCAGCGGGCCGGCGGCCGGAAGCTCTCGGCCGACGAGGCCGCCCGCCTGCTCATCGAGGGGGGCGTCCATCGAGGCTTCGTCCTGCAGTTTGTCCGTGACGTCGGGAAGGACAACATCGTCGAGGCCTTCCGGGAGGGTCTGCGGAAGAACTGGCCCGGCGGGGGCTTTCCCGAGTCGGCCCCGAGCGTCCAGCAGTTCCTGAACGCCGTCGGCTACGACATCGCCAAGGGTCAGGAGATCCGCGTCTGGCTGGACGCCGAGGGGAACGTCACCCTGCAGTTCGCCGAGCGGCCGGCCGTGCGGATCGCCGACCCCTCGCTGGCCCGGGCCGTCGCCGGCATCTGGCTGGGCGCTCAACCGGTCTCGCCCGACATCCGGGCCAGCCTCCTGAAGGACCTCCCGGCCCGGACGGCCGGCCCGTGAATGGGACCATGGGGACAGTAAGGGGACGAAAAAAGCGAGGCACGACGACGAGCGCCTTCGGCACGCCAGGCCGCGTCTCCCATGACGCCTCGCCCTTTTACGGCCGCCGCCTCTACGAGGGCCTGCCGAAAGAAATCCGCGTCCCTTATGTCGAGGCGCCCTTACCCCCGCCGTGCGTGGACCGTATCTTCTGTAAAAGCGCCGAGCAGATGGACGAGCTCCCCGACGCCTCGGTCCACCTGATGGTCACGTCGCCGCCTTACAATGTCGGCAAGACTTATGACGCAGATCTCACGCTGGACGAGTACCGAGCCTTTCTCCGACGGGTCATGACCGAAGTCTATCGCGTGCTCGTCCCCGGCGGGCGCGCCTGCCTGAACCTGGCCAATTTCGGACGGCGGCCCTACCTGCCTCTGCATGCCTTCATCATTCAAGACATGCTGGAGTTGGGGTTCCTCATGCGGGGGGAAATCATCTGGGACAAGGCCGCCAGCGCCAGTCCTTCTACGGCCTGGGGAAGCTGGTGCTCGCCTCGGAATCCGACCCTGAGGGACACCCATGAATACATCCTCGTTTTCTGCAAACAGACCTTTCGACGCCCGAATCCCTACGGGCGTCGGGCGACCATCTGTCGGGACGAGTTTCTGGAATTCACGAAGAGCGTCTGGCGGTTCCCGGCCGAACGGGCCTCCAGGGTCAGCCACCCGGCACCCTTCCCCGTCGAGCTTCCCTACCGCCTCATCCAGCTTTACACGTTTGAGGGCGAGGTCATCCTCGACCCCTTCATGGGGAGCGGGACGACGGCCGTCGCCGCCCGCCGGGCCGGTCGCCGCTTCGTCGGCTACGAAATCGACCCGGCCTATGTCGAGCTGGCTCGCCAGCGTCTGATGAGCCTCGCGGTCTAACCCCACCCGACAGCAGAGAGGCATACGCATGGCACACCCACAAAGAACCGGGTGGCCCTTGAAAAGGTCGTGAGGATGAAGCGGGGCGTCTGGTCGTCCCCATCCTTCGGCCCGGTCCCGGGGACTTGAGACCTTACGGCTGACGGAGCGGGGTCCGATCATCCAGTAGTGTTCCCACTGTACGGTCCTCCCGAGACGCCGGCATCCCTGCCGCCGTTCCGAGGTAAGGGGGACGGCGTCTTAGGCCAGCCCCCGGAGGACTTCCCTCAGGTCTTGAAGGCGGTCGGCGGCGGGGATATCTGGGGCGGTCGGCGCGTCGCCATGAATGCGCCAGCGGGCCTGCAGGCCCGCCCGACGGGCGCCCCGGTAGTCGAGGTCCGGGTCGTCGCCGACGTGAAGGGCCTCGGCGGGGGCGACGCCCGCCCGGCGGCAGGCCTCGAGGAAGATAGTAGCCTCCGGCTTGGCCGACCCGACGGCCGACGAGTACACGACGACGTCGAGCCAAGGCCCCAGGCCGAGCCGCTCGAGCAGGACCGGCAGGCGACCGTCGAAGTTCGAGACGACGCCTGTACGGAGGCCCTTCTGCCGAAGCGTCTTCAGGACCTCGAGGGCGGCCGGGTCGAGCCGCCAGACGGCCGGCGTGGCGAATGTCTCGTAGAGGGCGGCGAAATAGGCGTCGAAATGGTCCTTTCGTCGGAGGGGGGTGCCGCAGGCCCGGAGGGTGTCGGCGACGACGGCCCGCCACCAGGCGAATTCGGCGGCCCGCCGGGCGTCGTCGGGCAGGTCTCGGGGAAAGGCCAGGGGCGGACGGCGGGGGAAGAGCTTGGCGAAAGCCCGTCCGACGGCCGCCGCCTCCAGGCCGAGGCCGAAGGCCCGGGCCACGTCGGCATAAACGGTCCCGACGTCGGGTTCGACGAAGGCCAGGGTCCCGACAAAGTCAAAGAAGACGGCCTTCACCGCCATCGCTTCAGCTCTTCCTGGACCTCCCGCTCGATAGCCCGCTGACGGGCGACTTCCCGCTTTTGGTGAATCTTCCGGCCCCGGGCCAGGGCGAGTTCAACCTTAATGTGGGGCCCTTTGAGGTAGACCCGCAGGGGGACGAGCGTCAGGCCCTTCTCCTGGACGCGGCCGGCCAGGCGGAGGATCTCCCGCTTGTGGAGCAGGAGCTTGCGCTCTCGCGTGGGGTCCAGCGTCTCGTGGGTCGAAGCGGCCGCATAGGGCGAGATATGGCAGTTGACGAGGTAGACCTCGCCGTCCTTGACGCGGGCGAAGCTGTCCCGCAGGTTGATCCGGCCCGCCCGGGCGGCCTTGACCTCGCTCCCACGGAGGACGATACCGGCCTCGTAGCGTTCCAGGATCTCGTAGTCATGGAGGGCCTTCCGGTTGACGGCCAGGGTCTTCTCAGGCGGGGACGGCTTCAGGGCCTTGGCCCGCATAGCGCCTCCGGAAACGGATGGACTCGCAGGGGGAGGCTCTGGCGGAGCTGGTCCTGCCAGCGGGGAAACTCCCGGGCGACGGCCTCGTCCAGGAGGCCCTGGTAAATGGTATTGTAGACCTGCTCCCAGGGCGGCCGGGTCGCCGGGTCCGGGTAGAGCTGTTCGTACCGCTGGCGAACTTGCTCCGGCGGGATCAAAAGCGTATTCCGAAAGATGCGGTCCCGATAGGATCGCACGCCGAGGATCATCTCCATCACGCGGCGGAGCAGGGCCGGGTCGAGACGGGCCCCCCACGGCCTCTGGCGGATGAAGGCTGTCGCCGTCCGCTCGACCTCCTCGGCGGGGGGTCGTTCAAAGCCGTTCCTGTAAAGGAAGACGGCCGTGCGGGCGTCCCGCAGGAACTGAGTCCACAGGGGCCCGCCGGTGCGGTACGCCTGCAAGGCCGCCGCCTCGTCCCACCGCTCCGTCTGGACGCTATACCAGTATACATAGAATTTCCAGGTCCACACGTGCGTGTCGGCCGACAGGACGACCCAGTCGGCACAGGAAGCGGCGGCCACGACGGCCATCAGGCACGACCGGAGGCACCCCGTCCCCATGGGATTCGGCTCCCCCTTCACGTACCAGGTCAGCTCATGGGTCATGGCTCCATAGCACATGTTGGCTCATGGCTCATAGCTGATGGCTCATGGGACTATGAGCCATAAGCCACGAGCCCATAGCGGCTATGGACCATAAATCACCCTGACTCGTCCCTCCGTCACTTTGAAAAGTCGTACTTTCCGGAGGATGGGAAAGGTTATTTTGACACCATTCTCATGGGCCGAATGGCTCCGTCGACTCAGGAAGTATCGGTGTTTTTGAAGGGACCACGGCCAAGGACCGAGCGCCGGCCGCTGACCCGGGTCTCATCCGACGGCAGGCGCACCGTAGCGGAGGCGGATTTCGGCGGCCCGGGGATCCGAGGCATGGACGAACTGGAGCTCCGGGACGGTCCGCAAGTACATGGCCTTGCCGAGGAACCCCCGGAGGCGGCCCTGGACTTCCGTCAGGGCCGTCCGGGCCTCCCGGGCCATCCGTTCGTCCCCAAGGACGTCGAAGATGACGTAGGCCGTCCGGCCGTCCGGTGTCAGGTGGACTTCCTGGACGGTGACCCACTGAAGACGGGGGTCGCCGAACTCCTGCAAGAGGATCTGGGCGAGCTTCTGGTGAATCTCGCTGGCGATCTTGCGGAGAGTCCGCCGCTGGATCATGAAGCCGCCCTCGCCGGGGCATAGGGTTCGGGCACGGCGACCTCCTGGACCGTGTAGACCTCGATGAGGTCGCCCTCCTTGATGTCCTGGAAGTTCAGCAGGGTCAGGCCGCACTCGTAGCCCTGGGGGACCTCCCGGACGTCTTCCTTGAAGCGGCGCAGGGTGTTGACCCGGCCGTCGTAGACGACGACCTGGTCTCGAATCAAGCGGGCCCGCTCGCCCCGGACGACCTTCCCCTCTCGGACGAAGCAACCGGCGACGACGCCGACGTCCTTGATGCGGAAGGTCTGGCGGACCTCGGCGACGCCGAGGACCTGCTCGACCTTCTGGGGCTTCAGCATGCCGCGGACGGCGTTCTTGATGTCCTCGACGGCGTCGTAGATGACGTTGTAGTAACGGATTTCGACGCCTTCCTGCTCGGCCTGTTCCCGGGCCTTCTTGTCGGGGCGGACGTTGAAGCCCAGGATGATGGCGTCGCTGGCGGCCGCCAGGAGGACGTCGCCGGTGCTGATCCCGCCGACACCGGCATGGACGATATCTAGACGGACCTGCTCGATGCTGAGTTCCTCGAGGGCCTTCTGGAGGGCCTCGAGCGAGCCCTGCGTGTCAGCCTTCAGCAAGAGGTTCAGGGCCTGGACTTCCCGGCCGGCCTGGACCTGGGCGGCGATGTCCTCCAGGCGGGCCCGGCGGGCCAGGCGGAGCTGTTCCTTCATCCGCTCCTGTCGGAGCTGGGCGATGCGGCGGGCCTTCGTCTCGTCCCGGAGGACCTGGAAGGTGTCTCCGGCCTGGGGAAGGTCCTCAAAGCCCAGGACCTCGACGGGCGTCGAGGGCGGGGCCTCTTGCAGGCGCTGGCCCCGGTCGTTGAACATAGCCCGGACCCGGCCCCAGGTCGCCCCGGCGACGAACACGTCGCCGACCCGGAGCGTCCCGTTCTGGATCAGGACCGTCGCCACGACCCCTCGCTTGGGGTCCAACTTGGACTCCAGGATGATCCCGCGGGCCGGCAGTTTCGGATTCGCCCGCAGGTCGGCCAGGTCCGCGACCAGGAGGACCATCTCCAAGAGTTCCTCGATGCCGGTACCCTGCTTGGCCGAGATGGGGACGGCGATGGTCTGGCCGCCCCACTCCTCGACGGTCAGGCCGACCTGGGCGAGCTGGCGCTTGACCTTCTCGGGGTCGGCGTTCGGCTTGTCAATCTTGTTGATGGCGACGACGATGGGACAGCCGGCGGCCCGGGCGTGGTCGATGGCCTCGACAGTCTGGGGCATGACGCCGTCGTCGGCGGCGACGACGAGGATGACGATGTCGGTCGCCTTGGCCCCGCGGGCCCGCATCTGGGTGAAGGCCTCATGGCCCGGCGTGTCGATGAAGGTGATCTTCCGGCCGCGGACCTCGACCTGGTAGGCTCCGATCTTCTGGGTGATCCCGCCGGCTTCCTGGGCGGCGACGTTGGTCTTCCGGATCGTGTCGAGGAGCGTCGTCTTGCCGTGGTCGACGTGGCCCATGACGGTCACGACAGGTGGCCGAGGGACCCGGTCCTCGGGCCGGTCCTCGACGGCCTCCTCGAGGAGGAGCTCCTCCTCGACCGAGACAGGCCGGGCGATATAGCCGAACATCTCGGCGACTTCGACGGCCAGGTCCATCGGGACCGTCTGGGTCAGGGTCATCAGGTGGCCCTTTTTCAGGAGGGCCTTAATGAGAATCGGGGCCTTCACGTTCAGGCGCTGGGCCAACTCCTTGACGGTGATACCTTCAGGGATCGTGATCTCCTGGATTTCCGTGACGGCCCGGGGCAGGAAGTCCTCTTCCCGACGCTTGGGCAGGACGAGTTCCTTTTCCCGCTCCCGAATGCGGGCCAGTTCCCGTTCCTCTTCTTCCTTCGTCCGGGGCCGCTTCCGTTCGACCTTCGGGGGCGGCGGCGGGACAAAAGGTCGGTGAAGGTCCGATACAGGCGGACCGCCCGCTTGCGTCGAGGCCCGATGCCACTCGCCGAGTCGAGCACCGGACGTCCGGGCCGGGGACGTCTGGGCCGGGCGGTCGCCCATCCGCACGTAGTCCCGACGCTCCTTCACCCGGCGGAGTTCCTCTCGGAAGGCCCGTTTGTGGGGTCGGGTCTCCCGAGCCATGTAGCGCTCTTCGGGCGGTCGCTCGGGAATCCGTTCCGGCCCGGGGGGCGTCTCCGGGCGAGGGGCCTCCAGACGGGCTTCTCGCTCCCGACGTTCCTCTCGCCGCTCCGGGCGACGCTCCGGGCGTTCTTCCCGCCGCGGGGGTCGGGGCGGACGCTCCGGCGGAGCCGGCCGGACCGGCGAGGGTTCGACAGACGGCGGGGATTCGACGGACGGCGGGGGCGTTGGCGGGGTCTCTGGCGTCACCGAGACCGGCGGGGCCTCGACCGAGACGGCCGATACCGGGGGGACAGGGACTTCCGACGGCGGGGGCGTCACAGGCTCGACGGCCACCGGGGCCGGCTCGGCCGGCGAGACCGGGACCGACGGTGGGGCCGGCGGCGGAGGCGGCGTCACCTCGACGGGGGCCGTCGCCGGGGCCTCCCCGACGGGTACCTCTTTGGGCTCCTCCTTCGGAGTGACGGAAAGAATCCCCTCTCGAATATAGTAATCCCGTACCTTGCGGGCGACGTCCGCGTCGATGACGCTGGCGTGAGACGTCACCAGAATGCCCATCCCGTTCAGGATGGTGATGACTTCCTTGCTGGGGCGGCCCAGCTCACGGGCTAACTCGAAGACACGCATAAACCGGCATTCCTCGCGGGGTGCTCAGATACAAAATGCATGATGCAAGATGCAGGATGCAGGACCCTTCCGTCGGGTCAGGACGAAGCGGCCGTCGTCGGCTCGGTCGGCTGTGTCTTGTAACGACCCCGGGTAAACGCTCGAAGAGCTTCCTTGATCGTCCGGGCCGTCTCAGGCGTCATGCCCGGGACTTCCATCAACTCGGCGATGCCCGCCTGGATCAGGGGCATCAGCCGGTCGTACCCCCGCTCGATCATCCGCTGAATCAGGCCCTCGTCGACCTGATGATAAGTCCGAAGGATGCGGTAGAACTCCTCGACCGACGGGGTCACGCCGAACTGGCCCTCTTTCTCGCTGGCCCGGATGACCTCGATGCGCCAGCCGACGAGCCGAGAGGCCAGCTTCACGTTCTGGCCGTTCTTCCCGATGGCGATGGACAACTGTTCGTCCGCCACGACGGCTTCGAGGACCCGCTCCTCTTCGTCCAGGACGTGAACCTCCAAGACTTTCGCCGGCTTGAGGGCATTGGCGGCAAACTCGCAGATGTTGTCCGACCACTGGATGACGTCGATGCGCTCGCCGTGGAGCTCATTCATGATGGCCTGGATGCGGGTCCCCTTCACGCCCACGCAGGCCCCGACGGGGTCGATGTGGGGACTCTTCGAGTAGACGGCGACCTTCGCCCGCTCCCCGGGTTCCCGTACGATGCGGACGACCTCGACGAGGCCCTTAAAGATTTCCTCGATCTCCATCTCCATCAGGCGGTAGATGAAGTCCGGGTGGACCCGGGAGACGACCAGTTGGGGCTCCTCATGCTCATAGACCTTCACCAGCAGGGCGCGCACGTACTGGCCCCGCTCGAAACGGTCCCGGGGGAGCTGAAACTCCTTGGGGAGGAGGGCCTCCGTGTCGGGCAGGTCCAGGGTCACGTCGCCCTTCCAAACGGCTTTCACCGTGCCCGTCACGATACGACCGACCTGGTCTTTGTAAATCCGAGCGATCTTCTGCCGTTCCGCCTCCCGGACCTTGTGAAGGATGACCCGCTTGGCGATCTGGACGGCCTTGAGGCGGGAAAGTAATTCACCCGGGTAGGGGACCTCGACCTCCTCCCCGACCTGCACGTCGGGCTTCCACTGTCGGGCCGCCTCGATGGAAATCTCCACGTCCGGATTTTGAACCGACTCGACGACCCGCTTGCGGACCAATAGATGGATCGTCCCCTCTTGGCGGTCCAGCCGAACAGAAAGCCGCTCCTTCGGCCGGGCCAGCCGACGAGAGGCCGTCAAGACAGCGTCCTCGATGGCCTCGATGAGGTACCCCGGGTCGATACCCTTCTCCCGGGAGACCTGCTCGATGGCCGTGATCAACTCCTTGCTCATCGTCCTCAGCCTGTCGGTCTCGATTTTTCGACAAAAATTTAAGACTCCACGGAGTCATCCGCCAGATGCACACGGATCACATCCTGCCACGGGATGTTCAGGCTACGGTCGGCGTCCGTCTGGAGCCGAATCCCCGTCGGGTCGGCTTCCTGAAGCGTGCCCCGCCAGATGACCGGCCCGCCCGAAGCCGACCGGCCGAGGACCCGGACCGACCGACCGAGGGCCCAGCGAAACTCCCGCGCCGTGCGGAGCTCCCGCCCCACGCCCGGCGAGGAGACCTGCAGGCGCCAGTCCCCCGTCAGAAACTCGTCCCAGGGGACCTGGGCCTGCAGGGCCTGGGTCGCCCGTACGCACATGGCCACATTCACGCCCCGGGGATGGTCGATGGTCACGGCGACCAGCGTGAAGCGGCCCTGTTTGACCTGGCAATCGACCAGGGTCAAGCCCATCGAACGCAGGACGGCTTCGATATGCTCTTCCAGGGCCTGCCACGGGCGTGGCGCAAAAGGATCCCCTTTCATCGTCCACACCATACCCGGGGATCGCTTCTAATTTACGGTATCCCGTGGAGTAATGCAAACGAGGGCGGAGAGACGGCGTCCCGACTGGCGGTGCTTCAGTCGGATCGCTACAATATTAGCAGAGCGGGTCACCTCGGACGAAGGGGGCTGGGTGCGGGACCGGAGGGGAAGACACGGTTTTACAGGCCAGGTGGCGACGGGACGGAGTCCGATGACGACCGCCGGCCCTAAACCATTCACCGTGCGCTCTTCTCGAGGGGTCGGAAAAGCCAGGCGGGTCGGAGTCCTTACGGGCTGAAAGGCCCTGTTTAGAATTGATTTTAAAATTTCCTGTTATCATAGGCCGACCCCGTGTCCCGGCTTCCCGGCCTTCCCCTTCTGCCCGGGACTCTCGGCCGGGGACCCGAGTCCGGATTTTGATTATTTTGAATTGAAATGATTTCGATCATCGGTGAATCCGTCCAACGCCGGAGGCTGAGCCATGGACCGTCGGATCATCGTGCTGGGGTCGGACCACGCCGGATATGACCTGAAAACTCGCATTCGCCGACTGCTGGAAGCTTGGGGGATCCCCGTCGAGGACGTCGGCGTCGAGACGAGCGCCGTCTCCGTCGACTATCCCGACATCGCCGCCGAGGTCGCCCGCCGGGTCCGACAGGACCCTCAGCGCCAGGGCTTGCTCGTCTGCGGGACGGGCATCGGGATGGCGATGACGGCCAACAAGTTTCCGGGCATTCGGGCGGCCGTCTGCCACGACGTCTATACCGTTCAGATGGCCCGGGCCCACAACGATGCGAACGTATTGTGCATGGGCGGCCGCGTCCTGGCGAGCCTGGACGACGAAACCCTGGCGGCCATGCTTCGGGCCTGGCTCGAGACTCCCTTCGAGGGCGGCCGCCACGAGCGGCGGGTCGCCAAGATCCGAGAGCTGGAAATGGCGGCATGCAAGGTGCAGGATGCATGATGCGAGATAAGGCTGTCCCGACGCCATGCTCCCGGGCCGAACGGCTCTGCTAAGACGATGGCTCGTTACCCTGAGACTCGGATGAGGTGAGGGCATGCGGTGCAAGCAGTGTCCGGAGAAGGCCATCATCTACATGCCGGCTCACCGGCTGGCCCTGTGCAAGGTCCACTATCCGCCGTGGTTCCGGAAACAGGTCCAACGAGCCATCGACCGATTTCGGATGATCCGGCCCGGCGAGCGGGTCCTCGTCGCCGTCAGCGGCGGCAAGGACAGCGGCGCCCTCTGGCATGCCCTCCACCACCTGGGCTATGAGACGGAGGGCCTCTACATGCACTTGGGCATTCGGGTCGAGGGCTATTCGGACCAGTCCTACGAAGCCGTCCGTCGGCTGGCCGAAAAGCTGGGCCGGCCCCTCCACGTCGTCGACTTTCGAGAAGAGCTCGGCATGGGGATCGACGAGGTCCGGGGCGTGACGAACCGACCGCCCTGCTCGGCTTGCGGCCTGTCCAAGCGCTACCACATGAACCAGGCGGCCCGCCGGCTGGGCTTTTCCGTCATCGCCACGGGCCACAACCTGGACGACGAGGCCGTCACGCTGTTGAACAACGTCCTGGCCTGGAATACGGAGTTCATGGTCCGTCAGGCGCCCGTCCTGCCCGAGGACGGGGGCTTCGTCCGGAAGGTCAAGCCCCTGATCTTCCTGGAGGAGAAGCAGACGACGGTTTACGCCCTCGTCGAAGGCGTGCCCTTCGAGCGGGACGAGTGCCCCTTCTCGGTCGGTTCGACGAACCTCGTCCTGAAGGACGTCATGTACCGTCTCGAGGCCCATTCGCCCGGCACGAAGCGGCGGTTCGTCGAGGGCTTCTTCCAGTGGCGGACCCAGTGGCTCGACGAGGCCCTGAAGACGAAACCCGATCTTCGGGCCTGCGTTGTCTGCGGGTATCCGACGACCGGTGAGGTCTGCGCCTACTGCCGTCTGAAGGCCCAGGTCCAGCGCCGTCTGACCGTCGTGGGATAGGAGACTCGCCATGACTTTTACCGTCGAGGACTTTGCAGACTTACTGAGACTCCTGGACGAACACCCCGAGTGGCGGGAGGAGCTCCGCCGACGCCTGTTGACGGAGGGGCTCCTGACCTTGCCCGAGCGGGAGGACCATCACTTCCGCCAGATCCTCTTGATCCTTCAAGAGCTGGCCGAGGCCCAGAAACGAACGGAGGATGAGCTCCGGGTCCTGGCCCAGCGGGTCGACGGCCTGACGGCCCGTCTGGACCAGCTGACGGCCCGGGTCGATGACCTGGCGGCTCAAGTCCAGGCCCTGTCCCAGCGGGTCGATGACCTGGCGGCTCAAGTCCAGGCCCTTGCCGTGCGCTTCGAGGAATTGACCGGGCAGGTTCAGTCTTTGACCCGGCGGGTCGACCGTTTCGGGGCCCGTCTGGGCGTCGAGACCGAGCGCCAGGGGCGGGCCCGTCTGGCAGAGGTCCTTCACCGGAAGGGCTTCCGTCTGCTGGAGCCCATCCTGGCGATGGCCCGGGGCCCGTTGGAAGTCGACGGCCTGGCTCGAGCCGAGACGCCGGACGGGCGGCGTATGTGGGTCCTGCTGGAAGCGACCGAACGGGTCTTCCCGCGCAATGTGAGACGGTTCATTCGGAAGCTTCAGCATCCTGCCTTAGTGGCCTATCTGCGGACGGAGGACCCGACGGCCGAAGCCGTCCTGCCGTACTTGTACGGGACGACCGTGTACCGCCACTCGCTGGCCGGCGCCCAGGAGGCCGGCGTCGGCGTCTTGACCGACCCGGTCGGCGAGGTCGTCGAGCCTCGGCCTCGAGCCTTCTGACCCGGCGACCGGACGCCCCCAGCGGGACGGCGGAATGTCCCGGCGAGGGGGGCGAGGTCTGAAAAGAAGCCGTCGTTCGGGCAGGAGGGTCCGAATCGGTGTCGTCGCGCCGTCGCTCTGTAGAGTCAGGGACCCCTCTCCAGGACCCGGCGCTCCATGGACATCCATGCGCTTTCGAATCCAGCCAGACGATTGGGTCGAACGCCTGGCCCTGTGGGCGAACCGGGCGCCCGTCCCGGTCGCCGAGGCGATGTTCGGGATGGGCGTCGCCCGGGTCGTGATGGCCGGCGTGCGCCTGGGCCTCTACGCCGAGCTGACCCGGCATCCGGCGACGGCCGGGGAGCTGGCCGACCGGCTGGGTCTGGACCCGGCCGGGACGGGTCACCTGCTGGCCTGCCTGACGGCGTTGGGCCACCTGCGACGGCGGGGCGACCGGTATGAACTGCGAGACCGCCTCCGCCGCTGGCTCGACCCGGCCTCCCCGACTTACGTCGGGACGTTCCTCGAGTTCAACGAAGACCAGTGGGCCTGGTGGTCCCGCCTGGAGGAAGTCGTCCGGACGGGCCGTGGCTTTGACATCCACGCGACCCCGCCGGAGAATCCCTTCTGGCGAAGGTATGTCACGGCCATGTATGAGCTGGCCCGCCTGGCCGCCCCGGAAGTCGCCCGCCGTCTGCGGCTTCCTCCGCGGCCCCGGCGGCTCCTCGACCTGGGCGGTGGACACGGATGGTACGCCGCCGAGCTGTGCCGCCGGTACCCGACCCTGCGGGCGACGGTCCTGGACTTGCCCGGGAGCGCCCGCATCGGACGGGAGGTCATCGAGCGGGCCGGGATGAGCGACCGGGTGACGTTCGTCGAGGGCGACTTCCTGCGGGACGACCTCGGCGGACCCTACGACGGCGTCCTGTGCTTTCAGGTCATCCATCACCTGACGCCGGCCCAGAACGTGGAATTGTTCCGGCGGGTCTATGCGGCCCTGGCGCCGGACGGGACGCTGGCCGTCTTGGACTACTTCGCATCGCCCCGTCTCCGGCGACCGGACGCCGCTTTCCTGGGCCTGCACTTCTACCTGACGTCGGCGGCTTCGACGTACACGGAGGCGGACCTGCAGGCCTGGCTCCGGGACGCCGGCTGGGACCGGGTCCGCCGGGTTCGCCTCCGGCGGATTCCGGTCCAGACGCTGTATGAAGCCCGGAAGACCGGCGCCGGCTCCTGACACCCATCACCCCAAACCCACACCCGTTTTGGCGCCATGCTTGTCTATCTGGCCATCGAAACGTCTTGCGACGAGACGGCCGTGGCCGTCGTGACCGACGAGTTTCAAGTCCTCGGTCACCGGGTCGCCTCCCAGATGGAGCACGGTCCTTACGGGGGCGTCGTCCCGGAGCTGGCGGCCCGCCGGCAATTAGAAGTCCTTCCGGCCGTCTTCGAGGCGACGCTTCGGGAGGCTGGTCTTTCCGCTGAAGCCCTCGACGGGATCGCCGTCACGCGGGGCCCCGGCTTGGCCGGGTCGCTCCTGGTCGGGGTCGCCTTCGCGAAGGGCCTGGCCGTGGCTTACGACAAGCCCCTCGTGGGGGTTCATCACGTCGAGGGCCATCTGTGCGCCGTGCGCCTGGAGGTCCCCGACGTCCCCCTGCCGGCCCTGGGCCTGGCCGTGTCCGGGGGCCACACGCATCTCTACTACATCGCCGACTGGCTCGACTTCCGACTCGTCGCTCGGACCCGGGACGACGCCGTCGGGGAGGCCTTCGACAAGGTGGCCAAAATGCTGGGTCTCGGCTACCCCGGCGGCCCCATCATCGACCGCATGGCCGAGTCGGGCGACCCCCGCGCTTTTTCCTTCCCGGTCCCCCAGATGTCGGACGGGTCCCTCGACTTCAGCTTCAGCGGCCTGAAGACGAACGTCATGAACGTCTTGAAGCGGGACCCGGCGGCCTTTGCCCCGGACGCCGAGGGCCGGTGGCCCCAGCGGACGTATGACCTCTTGGCGTCCTTCCAGCAGGCCGCCGTCGAGCAACTCCTCGACCGGACCCGTCGGGCCCTTCGGATGATCCCCGTCCGGGCCCTCCTCGTGGCCGGGGGCGTCGCCTCGAATCGCCAGCTCCGCCGGGCCATGCAGGCCCTTTCCGAAGAGACGGGCGTCCCCGTCTACATCCCCCGTCCAAGCCTCTGTACGGACAACGCGGCCATGATCGGGGCGGCGGCCGTGGCTCACTTTCAGGCCGGCCACCGGGACGACCCCCTCCGGATGGACGCCGACCCGGCGTGGGAACTCGGCACGGCCTTCTGGATGTCCTTCCGACAGGGGTAGGGGCGGAAGGGATTCACCGAGGGCAGAGGGTTCCCCGGGCCGTCTTTACCGAAGCCGGAGGAAGCCGATAAGCAGGAGAAAGTGCCCTGCCAGGAAGCAGACGCCCCCGAGGGGCGTGAGGACCGCCAGCCATCGGGCGCCCGTCAGGGCCAGGGCATACAGGCTGAACGAGAACAGGGCGATGCCGAGGGTATAGCACAGACCGGCGTATCCGGCCAGAGGGACCCGTTCGGCCAGGACGGCCACGACGAGCAGGGCAAGGGCGTGGACGAGCTGATACCGGACCCCGACCTCAAAGACGTTCAAGCGGTCCGGTGGGATGGAACGCCGCAGGCCGTGCGCCCCAAAGGCCCCCAGGGCTACGCCGAGCAGGAGCCCTAAGGCCCCGATGATACCCCATGTCCGCATAGCCTCGCCTTTCCCGGGTATTCACGTCGTCCGACGAAAGCGGTCCAACTTCCGGATGAACTCTCCCCGATGTCGGGCCGAATTCAGGACGGCCAGGATCGTGTCCTCGCCGGCCACGGTCCCCAGGAGTTCGGGCCAGGCCAAGCGGTCCAACAGGTCGGCCACGGCCGGAGCCGCGCTCGGGGTCGTCTTGATCAGGACGAGGTTTCCCGTGCCCCGGACGTCCATGATGAACTGTTGGAAGACAGACCGAACCTGTTCGGGCTCCGGCTTCGGGGCCGGGACCGGGGCCGGAAGGACATAGCGGGATCGGCCCCGGCCGATGGGGATGCGGACGACGCCCATCTCCCGCAAGTCCCGGGAGATGGTCGCCTGCGTCACCGAGGCCCCCCGGGCCGCCAGGCGGGCCTGCAGGTCCCGATGGGTCCCGATGACCTCCTGTTCGAGGATCTCCCGAATCCACCGTTGACGAACGGCCTTGGATATCGGCATGGGCCGATGAAACGGAAGATGCGGGATGCAGGATACAAGATGCAGGATGCAGAATGCAAGATACCAGAGCCGTTCGGTTGGTGAAAAGCCGAATCCATGCGGGTTTTCACCAACCGAACGGCTCTGTTGGGTGAGACCCACAGTGAATTCGACAACGGACGCTCCTCCCAGTATAATACGGTGATACCCCGGAGGTCGTGCATGGAGCTCACGAGAAGGTCCTTCCTCAAGCTGGGCCTTCAGCTCGGGGCGGGCGGCGCCCTCGTGAAGGCCTTCGGCTTCGACGTGCGACCGGCCCTGGCCCAGACCCGGACGCTCAAGATCGACCGGACGACCGAGACGCGGAGCATCTGCCCCTATTGCTCCGTCAGTTGTAGCGTGATCATTCACACCCTCGGCGACAAGGCGCACAACGTCACGGGCACGACGGTCGTCCACGTCGAGGGCGACCCCGACAGCCCTATCAATCGCGGCACGCTGTGCCCCAAGGGGATCACCCTCAAGCAGAACATCGTCAACGACCTGCGGCTGACGAAGGTCCTGTACCGGGCGCCCGGAAGCGACCGATGGGAAGAAAAGTCCTGGGACTGGGCCATCGAGCAGATCGCCCGTCGCATCAAGGATACGCGGGACCGGCACCTGATCGAGCAAGACCATAAGGGCCGCATCGTCCACGCCCTGACGGCCATCGGCGTCATCGGCGGCTGTACGGACACGAACGAAAACAACTACCTCATCACGAAGGCGTTCCGGGCGGGCCTCGGCATCATCCCCCTGGAACAGCAGAGCCGTATCTGACACGGCCCGACGGTGGCCAGTCTGGCCGCCACATTCGGCCGTGGGGCGATGACCAACGGCTGGACCGACATCGCCAACGCCGACGTCATCGTGGCGATGGGCGGCAACCCGGCCGAGAACCACCCCGTCGGCTTCCGCTTCGTGATGGAGGCCAAGCGGAAGCGGAATGCCAAGCTCGTGTGCGTCGACCCCCGCTTCAACCGCACGGCGGCCGTCGCCGACCATTTCGTGCAGATCCGCACGGGCACCGACATCGCCTTCCTGAACGGCCTGATCAACTACGCCCTCCAGAACGGCCGGTACCATGAGGAGTACATCAAGTACTACACGAACGCCCCCTTCATCGTGAAGGAAGGCTACGAGTTCGACGAAAAGGAAGGCGTCTTCTCCGGTTGGGACGAGTCGAAAAAGGCTTATGTGGATAAATCCACATGGGACTATGAACGGGACGAGCAGGGCTACGCCCGGGTCGACCTGACCCTCCAGCATCCCCGGTGTGTCTTCCAGCTCATGAAGAAGTTCTTCGCCCGCTATACGCCCGAGGTCGTCGCTCAGATCTGCGGGTGCTCGAAGGAAGACTTCCTCAAGGCCGCCGACATCATCACGTCGACCTACAAGCCCGACAAGGCGGCGACCTTCCTGTACGCCTTAGGATGGACCCACCACAGCCATTCGGTCCAGCTCATCCACGCGGCGGCGATGCTCCAGCTCCTGCTCGGCAACGTGGGCGTCGCCGGCGGCGGCGTCAACGCCTTGCGGGGCCATGCCAACATCCAGGGCGGGACCGACTGCGGGATGGCCTACCACAACACGGCCGGGTACATCCCCATCCCGAAGGCCGCCCACCAGAGCCTGAAGGCGTACCTCGAGGCCCACACGCCGAAGCCCCTGCGCCCGAACGCGATGAACTTCTGGCAGTACCTCGACCGCTTCTTCGTCAGCCAGTTGAAGGCCTTCTACGGCGACCACGCCACGAGGGACAACGACTTCGGCTACCACCTCCACCCCAAGCTCCCCGAAGACCCCCAGACGGGCCAGCCGGAGAACTGGAGCTGGGCCTTCATCTTCGACCACATGCACCAGGGGAAGATGGAGGGCTTCATCAGCTTCGGGATGAACCCCGTCAACAACGGACCCCACTCCCGCAAGGTCATCGCCGCCCTGGCGAAGCTGAAGTGGCTCGTCGTCGCCGAGACGTTCCCGACGGAGACGGCCAACTTCTGGAAGCCCGAGATCCTCCAGCTGGTCGGCCTGAAGCCCCAGGACGTCCAGACGGAAGTCTTCCTCCTGCCGGCCGCCAACTTCGCCGAAAAGGACGGGACCTTCACGAACTCGGGCCGCTGGATTCAGTGGAAGTGGAAGGCCATCGACCCGCCCGGCGAGGCGAAGCCCGACCAGGAGATCATCGCCCGCCTCTTCCTGAAGGTCCGGGAGCTCTATCAGAAGGAAGGCGGCAAGTTCCCCGACCCCATCCTGGCCCTGAACTGGTGGTACACGAACCCGACGAACCCGTCCCTCGAAGAAGTCCTCAAGGAGATCAACGGCTGGGCCCTGACGGACGTCCCCGACGAGAAGGACCCGACGAAGGTCGTCCTGAAGGCCGGCGACCAGCTCAGCGCCTTCCTGCAACTCCGGGCCGACGGCTCGACGCTGTCGGGCAACTGGCTGTACATCGGCGTTTACACGAATGCCGGCAACAACGCCCAGCGGCGCTCGACGGAAGACCCGACGGGCATGGGGTTCTTCCATCACTGGTCGTTCAATTGGCCGGCCAACCGCCGCATCATGTACAACCGCTGTTCGGCCGATCCCCAGGGCCGGCCGTGGGACCCGAGCCGGCCGGTCCTCGTCTGGAAGAACGGGAAGTGGGTCGGCGACGTGCCCGACTACAAGGCGGACGCCCCGCCGGAGGCCGTGACGACGGGCCTCGGCCCCTTCATCATGCTCCCCGAGGGCGTCGCCCGCCTGTTCGTCCCGGGTCAGTTCGCCGACGGGCCCTTCCCCGAGTTCTACGAGCCCCTCGAGTCGCCCGTGAAGAACGTCCTCCACCCCTCCCACAGCTCGAATCCCGTCGCCGTCGTCTTCAAGACGACCCGATACGACCGGCTGGGCACGCCCGACGAGGGCTACGACATCGCCTGTACGACGTACCGGCTGACCGAGCACTTCCACTACTGGACGAAGAACAACCCGTACAATGTCCAGCTTCAGAACGAGTTCTTCATCGAGGTCCCCGAGGAGCTGGCCCAGAAAAAGGGTATCAAAAACGGCGACATGGTTCGCGTGATTTCGGCCCGGGGCGAGGTCCGGGGCCGGGCGATGGTGACCAAGCGGATCCGGCCCATGATCGTGAACGGGCGGACGGTCTATCAGATCGGCATGCCCATCCACTGGGGCTTCCTCGGACGCGGCAAGCAGGAGGGCGGGTTGGCCAACATCCTGACGCCGACGGTCCTCGACCCGAACTCCTTCGCCCCCGAATACAAGGGATTCCTCGTCAAACTCGAAAAGGCGTAACGACCCAGGGGGGACTGCCATGCCGACGGTCAGCCTGGAAGTCAAGGCCGTCTCGGCCACGACGACGCCGGCCCCCGGGATGAAGGAAGCGCCCCGGGTCGCCAAGCTCATCGACGTCTCCTCCTGCATCGGTTGCAAGGCCTGCGAGGTCGCCTGTCAGGAGTGGAACGACCTGCCGCCCAGCGTGGACCGGCCCTTTACCGGCTCCTACCAGACGATGCCGGACCTCCAGTGGAACTTCTGGCAACTCATCAAGTTCCGGGAAGTCCTCCACCAGGACGGCCGGCTCGAATGGACGATGACGAAATACCAGTGCATGCACTGCGCCGACCCCGGGTGCCTCCGGGCCTGTCCGGCGCCGGGCGCCATCGTCCAGTACGCCAACGGGATCGTGGACTTCGTACAAGAGAACTGCATCGGCTGTGGCTACTGCATCACGGGCTGTCCCTTCGACGTGCCCCGGCTGAATCCCCAGACGGGCAAGGTCTCCAAATGCACGCTTTGCTCGGACCGGGTCGCCGCCGGTCTCGAACCGGCCTGCATCAAGGCCTGCCCGACGAACTGCCTGAGCTTCGGGACGAAGGAGAAGCTCCTTCAGATCGCCCACCGGCGGGTCGAGCAGTTGAAGGAGCGGGGCTTTACGAAGGCCGGCGTCTACGACCCGCCGGGCGTCGGCGGGACCCACGTCATCTACGTCCTGCCCCATGCGGACCGGCCGGAAGACTACGGCCTGCCGAAAGACCCGAAGGTCTCGTGGACCCTGAAGCTGTGGAAGGGACCCCTGAAGTGGTTGGGCCGCCTCATCGTGTTTGGCGGCATCCTGGCCGCCTTTGTCCATTATCTCCGCTTCGGCCCCCACCGGGTCCGGGAAGAGGATACGGGGAAGTAGGGAAACGGCGTGAAATCCAGGGAGGTGGCCCATGGCCGACCGGGACGAAATTCAGCGTTTCACGATGGCCGAGCGCCTCATTCACTGGGCCGTGGCGATTTCCTTCGTCTACCTGGTCCTGTCGGGCCTGGCCCTGTTCCACCCCAGCTTTTACTGGCTGGCCTATGTCCTGGGCGGCGGCCCCGTCATCCGCCAGTGGCACCCCATCGTCGGCGTCCTCATGTTCGTATTCCTGACGGCGATGTATCTGAAATGGCGGCGGGACATGAAGCTGGACGACCTGGACCGCCGGTGGCTCCGTCAGGTCCACAAGTACATCCGCCATGAAGAAGGCGTTCCCGAAGCGGGCCGCTTTAATGCGGGCCAGAAGCTCCTCTTTAAGACGATGACCCTGATGGGCGTCCTGCTCCTGCTTTCGGGCATCCCCCTGTGGTTTCCGATGCGCTTTTCCCGAAATTTGCGGGAATGGAGCATCCTGGTCCATGAAGTCGCCGCCCTGGTTGCCATCGGAGGCCTGATCGCCCATATTTATATGGGAACGGCCGTCGTGCGGGGCAGTATGCGGGCCATGCTGACGGGTTGGGTGTCGCGAGCGTGGGCGCGAGCGCATCATCCCCGATGGGCCCGTGAGTTTGAACGCACTTCTTGAGCCAAAAACCCGACGACGGGAAACCAAGCGCTGTCTCCCCAGGAGCGGTGGGTGTCCCCCCCGCTCCTGGGGTCCTCCCCGTAGGTTTGAATGGCCTCCTTCTCGTGGGAACAGCGAATTCAGCGCGTCGATACCCTCCTCCAGCGATACGAATTCGCCCGTGACGTCCTGCACTTTACCCGGGAGGTCCTCCGGTTTCAGCAGGCAGTCTATCGCCGCATCGAGCAGAAGCTGGGCCCCGAGGTCTTCGCCTTCCAGACGTCTGTCCGTCAGCTCCTATCAGACCGATGGGGGATCTTTGTCTGGGAAGGGAATGAACGCCCTCTTCGGAGCGACTTCCTGGACGTCCACCTGCCCGCGTTCTTCCCCCTCTTTGATGAATACCTGGACCTGATCCGTCGGGTCGGACCGCCGACCCTGGCGGCCGTCGCCGACCGGCTTCGGACGGACCTGACGGCCGAGGAGGCCCGCCAGGTCCTGCAAGCGTATTGGCGACATGAGGCTTTGCCGACAGGGCTGGCTGAGACGGAGGAAGAGTCCGCCCACCTTCAGGCCGTCCTGGCTTTCCTGGCCAAGCTGTTCCTTCAGCCCTATGCCGAATTCCTGGCCGACCGGTATCCGGACAAGGAATGGCTCGACGAAGCGGTCGCCGAGGGGGTTGAAGGCGGCCTGTGCCCGCTCTGCCGAAGTCGGCCCCAGCTGTCCGTCCTACGGCCCGAGGCCCAGGGCACGAAGCGGTCCCTCCTGTGTGCCCTGTGCGGGGTCGAGTGGCGCTTCAAACGGATCTGTTGCCCGGCTTGCGGCGAGGAACGCTTCTGGAATCTGGCGTATTACAAGACCGACGCCTTCCCCCACGTCCGGGTCGAGGCCTGCCTCCGTTGCCGCCGGTATCTGAAGGGCATCGACCTCTCCGTCGACGGCCATGCCGTTCCCCTCATCGATGAAATCGCCGCCCTCCCCCTGGACCTGTGGGCCGCCGAGCAGGGATTCCAAAAGATCGAATTGAACGTGGTGGGAGGGTGAGACGGAAAAGGAAGAATCCAAGTGATGGAAGGATGATCCCGACCGGCCCGTCGGCCCAAGACCGTGGCTCGAGCGTATTTCAAAAACTCCATTCCACCGCTGAGACGCCGAGAACGCAGAGAAAAATCGAAGAAAAACCTTCATCCTCTGCGCCTCGGCGGTGAATTTGAAACAGGCTCCGTCACTTCGTTACTCGTCACGCCGTCACTTGACAAGCGATCTCATAAATCCGACCATGGACCCCAGACCATAGACCGGCTGGGGCCCAGGGGGTCGAGGGTCCATGGTCTGGGGTCCATGGTCCGTGGTCGGATATCGCCGGTCCCGCCGGATTGATGAGACTGGTTCTACAAGCCATTCGCCATCCGCGTCTTTAGGAGGAGCGGGGTCGGATGACGGGGATGACAGGCGTCTCCGTCGTTTCCGGGCCCGCCGGGGGAGCGGCCGCCGCCTGAAGCAGTTCGTTCATCAGGTCGGAAAGGTCCCACTCATGAGCCAGGACGACGTCCAGGAGCGTCTCGACGCCCCGGGTCGCCGGACGACTCTGGACGTTGCGGGCCGCCAAGACCCGCCGGGCGGCCGGGAGGACCCGCAGGACTTCGTCCAGAGTCATGAACGGCGTGATGGGGACTCGCTCGTCCCGGTACAGCCGGTCCCAAAACAGCGCCTCGACGAGCCGATGGACCCTCTGCTGGTCCCGCCGGACCTCCTCCAGCCACTGGCGGAGCTGAAAGTCGAGACGTTCCACGAAGAACCGGGTCCGGGCCATCCGTCGGGCCAGGACGACCAGACCGAACAGGACCGTCAGCCATGCCAAGCCCAACCACCCCAGCATCGGACCTCCTCCGGCGACCGGGTCCGGCCCGGTCGGCTACGGTCCCCAGGCTAATCTCCCGGGGCGATCCCGTCAAGTGCGGGGCCGTTTGATAGAGCCATTCGGTTGGTGAAAACCCGCATGGATTCAGCTTTTTCGACCCTTCGGGGAGGACGGCTTTTCAAGCTTTGGCAGATAGGCAGGTCGGCAGATGGGCAGATGGTCCCAAAAGCCCTGGGGCCGATCCTTGCCCACCCGGCTTCTATCTGCCTATCTGCCGACCTGCCCATCTGCCGGATGCTTGAAAAATCGTGCTTCCCGGGCGTTGGGAAAGGTTGTCCCGACGCCATTCTCACGACCCGAACGGCTCTGTTGATCGGGAATGGACTCTGAGCTATGGTTAAAGGGTATCCGTGAGGGTCTTGTAGCGTCGGGAAGGTGAGGGGCGCCGGTCGGCGGGCGGATCGATCCGGCCACCCGAGGCCGGTCCCGGAGGAGCAGAGGTCAGATCCGGAGGTTCGACCCATGAAGCGCCGGTGGTCGAAGCCGAGCCCTCAGTTCCGCCCTCAGACAATAGGATCTTTAGAGTCTTTATCATTTAACCCCCCTGCTGGATATTTTATGAAACTGGTAGAATTTATCGTAAGCCAGGTGCTCGGGAGGCCGGCCATGCGCCCGGATGAGGGGGGACCGACCATCCGCCCGGACTTTCTCCAGGACGTCCTCGCCGCCGTCGCCGCCGGCGGCCGGCTGACCGAGACCCCCTTCCCCCTCGCCTGGGCCGCCCTCCCCGAGGCGGACGGCGGACTTCACGTGACAGCCGTCTGGGACCCGACGGGCCTCGTCGGGTCGCCGGCCGACCTCCCGCCCCTGTGCGACCGACTCCGGCCGGAAGGCCCGCCCGCTGAGGCCGTCTGGACCGACGACTGCGGATGCCTCCGCCGACTCGAACGGCTCCCGGCCGCCTCGGCGCGCTGTCACGGGACCCTCCCCCTGTGGGACGAGGACCGGCTCCTGGGCGTCGTGAACGTGGTCGGCCTCGGCCCGCTGGGGGATAGGGACTCGGCGTTTCTGGCCCTGATCGGCTCCCTCCTGCGCCTGGCCCTTCGGCAAGCCCGTCTCCACGAAGCGGTCCGGGCGGCCCGGTGGCAGGAGCAGGCGGTCCTCTTGGACCTGGCGCAGAAGTTCCTGGCTCAAACGGAGCCCAAGACCGTCGTCGAGACGGCCTTCTCGGCCCTGCGGGACCGCCTCCGGCCGGACGCCATCAGCCTGCTCGAGCCCGACGAGCGGATGGAGTTTCTGGAGTTGACCTTTGCCGAGGGCTGGAGTCAGGCTTACGTCGGCCGGCTTCGACTTCCGATGGCGCCGCCCGAGAGTATCGGCGTGGCCTGGGCCGTCCACCACCGGCGTCTGACCGTCCGGGACTCCGTCGGGTGCGACCCGCCGGCGGCCATCCCCGAACCCGTTCGGCAGGCCGGCGTGCGGAAGTCCCTGATCGTACCCCTCCTGACGCCGAATCGGGTCCAGGGCGTCCTGGTCCTGGACGTCCTGGAGGATCGGGACTTCAGCGAAGACGAAATGCGCTTGGCCGACCTCGTCGCCCATCTGATGGCCGTCGCCATGGAGCGGGCCCGGCAGTATCAGGCCCTTCGGGAAGCCCAGGCCCGGTATCGGGACCTCTTCGAGCGGGTGCCCGTCGGGCTGTACCGGACGACGCCGGACGGCCGGATCCTGGACGCCAACCCGGCGCTGGTCGAGATGCTGGGCTATCCGGACCGGGCATCTCTCCAGGCGGTTCCGGCCCTGAATATCTATGTAGATCCGGCTGACCGTCGCCGCTGGCAGGCGACCATCGAGCAAGCGGGTGTCGTCGAGGGCTTCGAGTTCCGGGTCCGCCGGCGGGACGGCACGGTCCTCTGGGTCCGGGATTCGGCCCGATGCATCTACGACCATGACGGACAGGTCGTCTGCTACGAAGGCATGATGGAGGACGTGACCGAGCGGCGGCGGGCCGAGCGCCTGCTGGCGGCCGAAAAGCAGGTCCTCGAGATGATCGCGACGGGCCGGCCGCTCCCGGAGGTCTTGACGGCGCTGGTCCGGTCCATCGAGGACCTGACCGACGGCCTGCTCGGCTCGGTCCTCCTCCTGGACGAAGACGGCCGGCGGCTCCGGCACGGGGCGGCGCCGAGCCTGCCCGAGGCGTACAATCGGCTCGTCGACGGCCTGGTCATCGGGCCGGACGTGGGGACCTGCGGCACGGCCGCCTTTCTGGGTCAGACCGTGGTCACGCCGGACATCGCGACGGACCCCCGGTGGGCGGCCTATCGGGATGTGGCCTTGCAGTATGGCTTGCGGGCCTGCTGGTCCGTGCCCGTCTTCTCGACCGACGGGCGGGTCCTGGGGACCTTCGCCATGTATTACCGGGAGCCCCGAAGCCCCTGTGCCTGGGAAATGGAGCTCATCGAGCGGGCGGCCCGGCTGGCCGGGATCGCGGTCGAGGCCGAGCGGTCCCGGGAGCAACTCCGGCGGCAGGCCCGGCGGCTGGAGCGGATCCTCGAATCCGCCGCCCACGGCATGGCCCTCCTGGACGGGTCCCATCGGGTCCTCCTGGCGAATCCGAGGGGCGAGGAATACCTGCGGGTCCTGGCCGGCGTCGGGGTCGGGGAGACGCTGACCCGTCTGGGCGACCGGCCGCTGGCGTCTCTGAGCCCGTCCCTCGAGGAGGTCCTTTGGCACGAGGTGACCGTCGAGGAATCGTCCGAGCGGGCGAGTCCGGGTCCCGGCGAAACTGTTTGGACCATGCCGGAGGCCCATCCTCAGCGGACCCGGCGGGTCTTTGAGGTCGCCCTCCGGCCCGTGGTCGAGGCCGAGGCCGCCGCCGGCTCGGTCCTGGTCATTCGGGAGGTCACGCAGGAGCGGGAGGCCCAGCTCCATGCCCGGACGCGGGACCGGCTGGCGGCCATCGGACAGCTGGCGGCGGGCATCGCTCACGACTTCAACAATATCCTGACCTCGATCCTGGGCCTGGCCGAGCTCCTCCAGATGCGGCCGGAGGACCCCTCGGCCGTCCAGCGATATGCCAGCGTCATTCATGCGCAGGGCGAGCGGGCGGCCCAGATGATCCGGCAGGTCCTGGACTTCGCCCGCAAGACGGTCGCCGAGCAGACGTCCCTGAACCTGGCCGTCTTCCTGAGGAATACGCTACCTTCATCCGCCGGGTCATCCCGGAAAACATCGAGATTCGGGTCGAGGTCGAGACGGAGGACGCCTGGGTCCGGGGCAACGAGGCTCAAATCCACCAGGTCCTCACGAACCTGGCCGTCAACGCCCGGGACGCCATGCCGGAGGGCGGCCGGTTGACCTTCCGGCTGACCCGGGTCGAGGTCCCGCCCGAACGGAAGCCGCCCCTGCCAGGGATGGCCCCCGGGACGTGGGTCGCCGTCGAGGTCACGGACACGGGCGTCGGGATTTTGCCGGAGGTCCTGCCGCGCATTTTTGAGCCTTTCTTTACGACCAAGCGGCCGGGTCAGGGGACGGGCCTCGGTCTGGCGCAGGTGTATGGCATCGTCCAACAGCATGGGGGCCACATCGGCGTCCGGAGCTATCCGGGGGAGGGGACCACTTTCATCCTCTATCTGCCCTATCGAGCGCCGGAGGACCGGGCCGAGGCCCGGCCGGCGGCGCTGGAAACCGTCGAATTCCGCGGGACGGTCCTGCTCGTCGAGGACGAGCCGAAGGTCCTGGAGGTGACCCGGGACATGCTGGAGTCGCTGGGCTTTCAGGTCCTGGCCGTCTCGAGTCCGACCGAGGCCTTGCGGCTGTACGAGGCCCGCCGGCCGGAAATCACGCTGGTCCTGTCGGACGCCGTCATGCCGGAGATGAGCGGACCGGAGCTCCTGGCGGCCCTGCGGGCCCGGGACCCGGACGTCCGGGTCGTCTTCATGAGCGGCTATCCCCTGGGGAGCGCGCCCGGGACTCCGCCGGCGACGGACGTCCCGTGGGTCCAGAAGCCCTTCCGGCGGGACGCCCTGGCCGAGGCTCTTCGGGCGGCCTTGCGCCGGACCCGCAAAGCATGATGGGCCCTACTGGGACCCTATTCCCGCATCCTGCCTTTGGCCTTTCGGAGGCCTGCATGCATTGGACGGCGTGGGTCGCATGGCGTTTGGTCCGGAGCCGCGCCGGGCGGCTCATCACGCTGACCGGCTGGGCGGCCGTCACGGGCGTGTTCCTGGGCGTCGCCGCCCTGGTCATCGCCATGGCCCTGATGACGGGTTTTCAGCAGGACCTGAAGGCGAAGCTCCTCGGCGGAATCCCCCACGTGACCCTGACGGGCCTGACGCCCGAGAGTCTCCCTCGGGTCCTGGACCGGCTGGACGAGGTCCGACGTCTGCCGACCATCCGGGGCGCCTTTCCGGCCGTGTACGGCCAGGGCCTGCTGGTCAGCCCCTACGGCAGTCTGGGGGTCCTCATTAAGGGCATCCCTTCGGAAGCCCGGCCCGAGATTCCCGTCCTGGCCCGCCTCGTCGGCGGCCGATGGGACGGCCTGACGGCTCGGGACGGCATCGTCGTCGGGCGGGGCCTGGCCCAGCGCCTGGGCGTCTGGGCCGGCGACAGCGTTCGACTCGTGATCCCCGACAGCGTGGCATCCCCGATGGGGCTCCTGCCCCGGATGCCCCGGGTCCACGTCGCCGCCGTCTTCCAGTCCGATATGTACGAGTTCGACAACACGTGGGTCTTCACGCACATCGACCTGGCCCGGCGGCTGTTCCAGCCCCCGGGCGGGGCGTCGGCCGTCGAGCTCATGCTGGACGACGTCGACCGGGCGCCCCAGGTCGCCCGCCAGGTCGCCGAACGGTTCCGGGCCGCCGGCGTCGTGGCGGAGACGTGGATGGACCAGAACCGGGCCCTCTTTGCGGCTCTCCAGTTGGAGAAGTGGATGCTCTTTGTAGCCATCACGCTGATCGTCGTCGTGGCGTCTTTCAACATCGTCACGCACCTGGCCCTGATGGTCCACGAGAAGCGAAGCCGGATCGCCATGATGATGGCGATGGGGGCCGACGGGCGGGCCGTCCAGCGGGTGTTCCTGTATCAGGGCCTCGTCCTGGGGCTGACGGGCATCGTCGCCGGCCTCATCGTCGGCGGGGCGGCCAGCTTCGTCCTGGACCGCTACCATCTCATCCGACTCCCGGCCGAGGTGTACTTCATCCCGTACCTGCCCTTTCGGCTTCGGTGGCTCGATGCCCTGTGGATCGCCCTCGTGACGGCCGGGATCGTGACGCTTTCGGCGTGGTTCCCGGCCCGGCAGGCGACCCGGCTCCGGCCGGCCGAAATCCTGCGGTCCCCGCCGTGACGGGATAGGGTCCCGGGTCTCGTATCGAGTCCCGGCCAGACACCCGATGCTCTATGGGGACACTGACTGGGACCTGGCACGCGACATCTGGGACTCAGGGACCCACGGCCGCACGACCGGGAGCAGGGCGAAGGCCGGTAAGGCCAGGAGGAACGTCAGGGCAAAGTACGGACCGTATCCCAGGCGGGCGGCGCCGACCCCCGAGAGGGCCGCGACGAGCGTGCGGGGCAGGCCGAAGAGGGCCGACAGGAGCGCATACTGGGTCGCCGCGTAGCGCTTGTCGCAGACGGCCATCAGGAAGGCCAGGAACGCCGCCGTGCCCATGCCGCCCGTGAATTCCTCGACGACGATGGCCGTCCCGACCCACGCCCGCGTGCGGTCCCAGGCCGCATAGGCGTAAAGTAGGTTCGACAGGGCCTGCAGGAGGCCCAGCCGCCACAGACTTGCAAAGATGCCCCACCGGGACGTGAGCCCGCCGCCGACGAGGGCCCCCGCGACGGTCATCAGCATGCCGAGCGTTCCTTGTAGAAAGCCGATCTCGGCCAGCGTCAGGCCGGCGTCGACCAAAAAGGGCCGCTTCATCGGGCTCATCGCCTGGTCCCCGAGCTTGAAGAGGAAGATGAAGGCCAGGACGCCGTACCATCCCGGCCGCTGAAAGAATCCCGTCAGGAGTTCCCGGGCCGACGGCCGGTCGCCGGCGCCTTCATCCCGAGAGACGGACGGATTTGGCGCCCGCAGGGTCACCAGGGCCAGGAGTGCAAATAGCCCGGCGGCGACCCCGCTCGTGGCGGGCCATCCCCACCGGCCGGCCAGGACGACGAGGACGCCCCCGGCGACGATCAGGGCGACCCGGTAAGCGGTGACCCGGACGCCGTTCGCCAGGCCCATCTCGCGAGGTTCCAGGAGCTGAATGCTGTAAGCGTCGATGGCGATGTCCTGCGTGGCCGACAGGACCGTCAGCCCGATGACGGTCGCCCAGAGGACCCCGTGGGCCTCGGGCAGGCCCGACCAGGGGAAGAGGCCGAACAGGACGGCCAATCCGGCCTGGCACCCTACGATCCAGTACTTCCGCCGCCCCCACAGGTCGACCAGGGGCGCCCAGGCGAACTTATACGTCCAAGCCAACCCCGTCAGATGAAAGAGGCCGATCGTTTCGAGCCGAAACCCGGCCCGCCGGAGGGCGACCGGGAGGACCTCGTTGACGAACCCGAAGGGGAAGCCCTCGGCAAAGTACAGGAGGGCGACCCACGGGAGCTTGCGGTTCATCGGCCCTTCCCCGCCTCGGGGGTCCCGTACACGACCCGTCCGTCCTTCATGACCCACCGCACCTGCTGGAGGACCCGCACGTCCCGAAGGGGGTCGCCGGGGACGGCGATGAGGTCGGCCCGATAGCCCGGGGCGACGGCCCCGAGTTCGGACCCCATGCCCAGCATCTCGGCCGCCACGCGGGTCGCCGACCGGAGGGCCTGCAGGGGCGTCATGCCGTACTCGACCATAAGCTCAAACTCCCGAGCCTGGTGGATCTCGTTCCAGGGGAAGCCGCCGGCGTCCGTCCCGAAGGCGATGCGGACGCCCCGGGCCAGGGCTTGGCGAAAGGCCTGCCGCTGGAGGGCGATCATCTCCCGATAGACGGGGCGGCCCTCCCGGGCCCGGGGCTCGGCCACATAGAGGAGGACCGTGAGGGTCGGGCACCAGTAAACGCCCTGGCGGACCATCCGTTCCATCAGGTCCTCGGTCAGGCCATCTCCGTGCTCGATGGAGTCGACGCCGGCTCGCAAGGCGGCGTCGATGCCGTCCCATCCGATGGCGTGGGCGGCGACCTTTCGGCCCCGGAGGTGGGCTTCTCGGACGAGCAGGGCCATCTCCTCGTCGGTGAAGTTGACCCATGACCGCAGACGGCCGTCGGCCCCGATGAAGTAGGACCGGTCGGCGTAGAACTTGATCCAGTCGGCGCCCTGAGCGACCTGGGTCCGCACGGCCCGACGGATGGCCTCAGGCCCGTCGGCGACCTCGACGCCGCTGGGCAGGCTCAGTTCCCAGGCATACCCCAGGAGGGGATAGGTGCCCGTCGACGAGATGGCCCGGGTCGAGATGAACAGCCGGGGGCCCGGGATGACGCCCCGCTCGATAGCCTTTTTGACGTCGGCGTCGGCGTACATCGCCCCCTCCGTGCCCAGGTCCCGGAGGGTCGTAAAACCATGCTCCAGGGCCGTCCGGGCGGCCACGACGGCCCGAATCGTCCGGTAGGGGATAGATTCCTGTAGGATTTGCTCGGCATACGAGGCCAGGGTCGGGTCGCCCTGGAGGAAGATGTGGGTATGGCCGTCGATGAGACCCGGCAGGACCGTCGCGTCCGAGAGGTCGAGGACCGTCGCATCGGACGGCACGCGCCCGTCGGTCCGGACTTCCCGGATGACGCCGTCCCGGATGACGACCCAGACGTTCGTCTGGAGCGTGTCCCGAAGGCCGTCCCAGAGCCGGCCCGCCTTTACGACGACCGCCGGTCCCTCGGCCCTGAGCCCCGCAACGCCCAAGACCAGAGCCAGGACGACCGTCGCCCCGACTCGCCACGGCCGGATGGGTCGCTCCCCTTTCGGCGGCCCGACCATCGTGACCCTCCCGCCGGCGGAAGTCGGACCTATTGTAGCCGGTCCCGCCCCGGAATTTGAGACCCGCCGGGGTTCGGTGCATAATGGACGCCGACGCTGGCGCGTCCGAGAAATCCCCCAGGAGCCGAGGTCATGCGCATCGCCGAACGGATGAGCCGACTCGGGACGGAGACGGCCTTCGAGGTCCTGGCGGCCGCCCGTCTCTTGGAAGCCCAGGGCCGAGACATCGTGCACCTGGAGATCGGGGAACCCGACTTCCCGACGCCCGACTTCATCATCGAGGCGGCCCATCGGGCCATGCAGGAGGGTCAGACCCACTACGGACCGGCCGCCGGTCTGCCGGACCTGCGGGAGGCCATCGCCGAACACGTGAGCCGCACCCGACAGGTCGAGGTCTCGCCCGAGCAGGTCGTCGTCACACCGGGGGCGAAACCCATCATCTTCTATTCGGTCCTCGCCCTGATCGAAAAAGGCGACGAGGTCATCCTCCCGGACCCCGGCTTTCCTATCTATGAGTCGGTCGTCCGCTTTGTCGAGGGCGTCCCCGTGATGGTCCCCCTGCGGGAACGGCTCGGGTTCCGATGGGACCTGGACGAGCTCCGGGCCGCCGTCACGCCCCGCACCCGGATGATCATCCTGAACTCGCCCCACAACCCGACGGGCGCCGTCCTGACCGAGGAGGACCTCCACGGGATCGCCGAGCTCGCCCTTCGGCACGACCTGATCGTCCTGGCCGACGAGATCTACTCGGAAATCCTGTACGAGGGGACCCACAAGAGCATCCTGTCCATCCCGGGGATGGCCGAGCGGACGATCCTCCTGGACGGCTTCTCGAAGACCTTCGCCATGACGGGGTGGCGCTTGGGATACGGCGTCCTGCCCGTCGCTTTGGCACCTCACGTCATCCGTCTGATCATCAACAGCGTCTCGTGCACGGCGACTTTCGTCCAGTGGGCCGGCCTGGCCGCCCTGCGGGGGCCCCGGGACGAGGTCCGTCAGATGGTCGAGGCCTTCCGCAAGCGGCGGGACTTCATCGTCGACGGTCTGAATCGCATCGAGGGCATCACGTGCCATCGGCCCCAGGGGGCCTTCTACGTATTCCCCAACGTGCAGGCCCTGGGCCTGCGGAGTAGCGCCCTGGCGACGAAGCTCCTGCGAGAGTACGGCGTGGCCGCCCTGTCGGGGACGGCCTTTGGGGCGGCCGGCGAGGGCTACCTGCGGCTTTCCTATGCCGCCTCGATGGAGACCCTCCAGAGGGGCCTCGAACGCATCCGCCAGGCCGCCCGGGACCTGCGCACCCATCGGTCGTCGGCCGAGTCGTGAACCGTCATCGAGGCGTCGGGACGTCTTCCGCTCGTGAAAACCCGCATGGATTTGGCTTTTTCGACCCTTCGGGGAGGACGGTCTTTCAAGCCAAGGTTTTCATCCCAGCCCCGCCCGTTAGAGCGGGGTCCGGGGCTATCCGGCCGTCCGGGAATTCGGGAGTTCGGGGACTCGGGCATTCGGGCCTGTTTCAAGACTCACCGCCGAGGCGCAGAGGCCGAGGGTTTTTCGTCGATTTCTCTCTGCGTTCTCGGCGTCTCAGGGGTGGAATGGAGGTTTGGAAACACGCTCTCATAAAGCCCTTTCCCCATCAGGGAGGGACTTGAGATGGATTCCACGAGCCATCCCATCCAGACGAGGAGACCCCCTGGGCCCAAGCCGGTCTATGGTCTGGGGTCTATGGTCTGAGGATATAGATAAGTAAATATCTATGAATAATCTCCAAGCGATTCCCGGGCCAGGCGAATGGCCCGCTCTCCGGGACCACGATGACGATCTCCTTGAGTGCCCAGGCACACTGGGCCCGCAGGGCCTCGTATAAGAGGAGGCCGGCCGGAATCAGGTCCTCCCCATCCCGAAAGTCCATCGCTTCCACGGCCAAGACGCCGCCCGGGGCAAGGTACGTCAGGCCCTGCCGGGCCAGGTGAACGACCGTAGCGCAGTACTGCCGGAAGGTCCATTTCGTCATCGGGAACGGCGGCCAAGGGATAAAAAGGAGGTTGGTGGGGATCCCGGTGCCCGGCGAAGGCCCCTCCCCGCCGTACTCTACCTCTAAGTAGGGGCCCGGCCCGCCGAAGCGTCTTCGTAGGTTCCGACGTACTTCAGATTCTAACCGGTCTCCGGGAAAGACCCACACCGTAGTCGTTTCCAAGGCCCCTTCGCTCGTCTCCGGGGCGCCTTTCCAGCCAAGGCGGTAAGGAACGGCCGGTGTCTCCGACAGCTCCGGCCCGGAGACGCTTCGGCTCACGGGTTTCTCAAAGACCGGTAGGTATTCATGGGCCAGCAGGAGGAAGCCGTGACAAACGCTCCGGGTATACCAGAAGCCCGTCGTCTTACAGTTGTGCTGTCGTTTAATCACCAGCTCGTGCAAGACAAAACCCGCGTCTAAGAATAGCCGGATGACCTGAAAGCCGATGGGGATCACGTGCTTGGACTTCCGAGCGTCCCCGATGAGGATGGCGCACTTCCCGCCGGGCTTCAAAACCCGCCAGCTTTCCCGAGCGACTTTTCGCATTTCTGTCAGAAAATCCGGCACGTCGAGGCCCGACAGGTCGCCGGGGATTTTCGGACTGTAGGGGATGATCCCTGCGTAAGGAGGGTGGGCGCAAATGAGGTCGATGCTGGCAGAGGGGATGTCTGACAGGTCCCGGGCGTCCCCGACCCGAACCTCAGGCTCGTACACCGTCTCCCCAGCCAGCGAACGTGGCGGGGAAAAATGGATATTTTCTAACGTCATCTGGACAGCGGCCGGATTAATGTCCCGGGCGATGCAACGGCGGCCCAACAGCTTGGCTTCGACAGCTGTCGTCCCTCCACCGACGAAGTAATCCAAGACGACGTCTCCAGGCTGGGAATACTTAAGAATCAGGTTACGGGGGATGTAGGGCGACCAGTTTCCTCGGTAGCGGCCGTCATGCGTAGCCCAGGCGCCCCGCTGTTTGAAGCTCCATACGGTCGTGACCTCTTCCCGAAAGGAGGGCGGTGCCCACCGTCGGATCGGCCGGGGGTGCCGAAGTTGACTCACATTCACGCCGTAAGCTTCAGTGATGATTTTCTGGAGAGCATTGAAGGAGATGCCGTATCGTTCGCCGATCTCGGGGTCGGGGACACCCCGCTCTTTATCGGCCAGGATGGCCCTCGGGAGGGCTTCCTCTCCGTGCACCCGTAAGACATGCGGACGTAAGGGTCCTTCGGCCCGTCGGTCGCACAGCGGGCACCGCGGGTTCATATCGCTGACCTCCGGATAGCCTACCTGATTCCAAGGGTTTTCAGACGTCGCCTCCTAGGGCCTGTTTCAAAACTCACCGCCGAGGCGCGGAGGACGAGGGTTTTTCTTCAATTCTTCTCTGCGTTCTCGGCGTCTCAGCGGTGGAATGGAGATTTTGAAATACGCTGTAATGATGACAGAGTCGTTCGTTTCGTGAAAACCCGCATGGATTCGGCTTTTTCGACCCTTCGGGACGGACGGTTTTTCAAGCCAAGGGCCATTCGGGAGTTCGGGAATTCGGCAGGTGGGCAGGTCGGCAGGTCGGCCGGGGGGCCGGGCGACCCTTTTCATCCCAGCCCCGCTCGTTAGAGCGGGGTCATTCTGTCCCAGCCCCGCTCGCAAGAGCGGGGTCCGGGGCGATCCGGCCGTCCGGGAGTTCGGGAAGGTCGTTCGGCGGCCGACGTAGAAGACAAGGGGCATGTAGCGTTCCAAGTGCCCACGTCTCCCTGAAGCTTTCCTGACTCTCCGCCGCCTCCTGTCGCCGACCGCCGGCGCCGGCCTCCAGGCCGCACCCCCGCCCCGGTGGGCCTCCCGATAGCGTATTTCCAAACCTCCATTCCACGGCTGAGACGCCGAGAGCGCCGAGAAAAATCAAAGAAACACCCTCGGCCTCTGCGCCTCGGCGGTGCGTTTTGCAACAGGCCCCGATGCCCGACCTGCCGACCTGCCCACCTGCCCACCTGCCGAACTCCCGAACTCCCGAGTCGCCCCGACCCCGCTCTAACGAGCGGGGCTGGGATAAAGAACGGCCCATCGGCCGGCCGGGTTACTTCGTCACTCCGTCCCTTTGAAAAATCGTACTTTCCAGGGGATGGGCAAGGTGGTTCCGACGCCATTCTCACGGGCCGAACGGCTCTGATAGCTGGTGTCTGAGTGCGGGACCATCGAATTGCCATGCTGTCGCTGGCCGCTCCCTCGCGGCTCATCGGCGGGACGGGGCCGGGACCTCGCAGACGACGCAGACGCCGAGAGGCGGCTCCGCCTCGACCCGGTAGACGCCCCTCTCCTCATGCAGGGGCTCGACGACCGAAGCCCGGCTCCCCTCCCGGAAGACCGTGATGCCCTTACAGCCGAGTTCCCAGGCCTTCCAGTAGAGGCGCTCGACGGTCGAGACCGGCGTGTCCTCCGGGAGGTTGACGGTCGACGAGATACTCTGGTCCACGTGCCGCTGGGCGGCGGCCTGAAGCTCGACCCGGGCCTCGGGGTCGACCTGATGGGCCGCCACAAAGGCCGGCGGGAGAGGACTCGACGCCCCGTACATCTGCCGATATCGACGGACCAGCGGGTGCTCGACTTCGTAAGCCTGGCCGGCCACGTGGCGCAGGTACTGAAGGGCGAAGATCGGCTCGATGCCGCTGGACGTCCCGGCCAGGATCGAGATCGAACCCGTCGGGGCGATGGCCAGGAGGGCACAGTTCCGCAGGCCGTACGTCTGAATGCCCCGCCGGATGGGTGCCGGGAGCTCCTGAATGTAAGGACTCTTCTCGTGTTGCCGGGCGTCGAAAGCCGGGAAGGGGCCCTTCTCCCGCGCCAGGTCGATGCTGGCCTGATAAGCGGCCTCCTTGATGAAGGCCAAGATCCGGTCGACCCACCGGATGCACTCGGGCGACCCGTACACGACGTTCAGCATGACCATGCAGTCGGCCAGACCCATGATGCCCAGACCGACCCGGCGGGACCGCTCGGAGGCCCGCCGCTGGGCCCGAAGCGGATGCCGCGGCGCCCCGACGTCGATGACGTCGTCCAGGAATCGGACGGCCCGACGGACCGTCTCGGCCAGCCGGTCCCAGTCGAGGTCGGCCCCGTCCGTGAAGGGTGCCCGCACAAAGGCCGCCAAGTTGATGCTCCCCAGGTTGCAGGCCCCGTACGGCTCCATCGGGACCTCGCCGCAGACGTTCACGCCCTGGACCTCCATGCCGTTGTACTGCGTCGTCGAGCGCCGGACGACCTGGTCCCAGAACAAGACCCCCGGCTCGGCCGAGGCCCAGGCCGATTCGACGAGGGCCTGCCAAATCTGCCGGGCCGGGACGAAGCGCTCGATGGTCTCATGCGGCGTCTGAAACCACAGCCGGACCCGACCGTCGTGGGCCAGCGCCTCCATGAAGGCGTCGGAGACCCGCACCGAGATGTTCGCATTCCGGATGTGCCGCCGCTCGGGGTCACTCTTCGCCGTGATGAACTCCAGCACGTCCGGGTGGTCGACCCGGAGCGTGATCATGAGCGCCCCCCGGCGGCCGCCCGAGGCCCCCATCACGCCCGTCAGGGTCGAGAAGACCTCCATGAAGCTGACGGACCCCGAACTCTCCAGGCCGGCATTCCGGACCTTGGCCCCCCGGGGGCGTAAGACGTCGGCGTTCGTGCCGACTCCGCCGCCCATCCCGTAGGTCTTGGCCGCCTCGAACATCCAGCGCGTGATCCCATAGATGGAGTCAGCTTGGATCGGGATGAAGTAGCAGTTGAACAGGGTCGCCGACCGGGGATTGCTGGCCCCGAATAAGATGCGGCCCCCCGGGACAAACCGGAAGTCCTCTAAGAGGTCCCGGAAGTTTTTTTCCCACGTGGCTCGGTCCTTCTCGACCCGGGCCATCGTCCGGGCCAGCCGCCGCCACATGAACTCCGGCGTCGGCTCGAGCCACCGACCCTCCAGGTCCCGGAGGGCGTACCGGTACAGGAAGACCTCGGCCCGGAGGGCATCCCCCTGGAAAAAGGCTTCGGCCCGGGTCCACGCCTGGTCGAAAGTCCAAGTGTCCAGCCTTGAAAGCTTCATGATGGAGTCCTCACCCAGAAATGAGGCAAAGCGCAAAGGGCGAAGGGCATAGAGTATTTGCCCTTTTACTCTCTGCCCGCCGAACTGGCCGGCTCGATGCTTCGTTCAAAGATATTTATCCCCCTGCGGGGCCGCCATCGGGGGACGGCGGGAACCCCTCTCCGATTGGGTCAAATCACCCATTGGGTCAAATCGCCCATTTTTGAAGGCCCAATGAGACGGACCGATTCGCGTAGGATGAAGCTTTCAACGGTTCGGCACGTCTTTTGCAAAATATCTCCATTTGGACCATGGAAACCCGGATGGATTCAGCCTTTCCGACCCTTCGGGAAGGACGGTTTTTCAAGCGAAGGGCCATCCGGGAGTTCGGCAATTTGGCCATTCGGGGGGTCGGGAATTCGGGCATGGGGAGGCCGGCCGGGACGGGGATGAGGCCTGGAGGCCGGCGCCGGCGGTCGGCGACAAGAGGCGGCGAAGAGTCAGGAAAACTTCAGGGAGATGTGGGGCTTTGGAATACTACATGCCCTCTTGCCTTCTACGTCGGCCGCTGAACGGCCTTCCCGAATGGCCGAATTCCCCAACTACCGAACTCCCGAATGGCCGGGTTCCCGACCAGTCCATCGGTCCAAGGCCGGGGCTCGTCGCTTCTGGCTTATCAGAGCGGTTCGGTCCGTGAGAATGGCGTCAAATCGACCTTTCCCACCGCCCGGGAAGCACGATTTTTCAAGGATACGGGATACGAGATGCGGGATGCGGGAACCCGAGGGGCTTGGGGCCTCGGGGACGGCTTTTCCCGTCCCGTGGCCCTATCGGCCGACGGCCGACCGGCCCATCGGCCGAATGCTTGAAAATCGTCCTTCTCAGAGTATCGGAAAAGCTGAATTCATGGGGATTTTCCCGATCCGAACGGTTCTGTTATAGGTCATAGCTCATGGGTCATAGCTCATAGGCCATGAGCTATCCGCCATGAGCCAATGTGGGTCATCCGCTATGAGCCAATGCTCGGGCTCTGCTACCCGAACACCCAACAATCATACGCGGGGAGGTTCCAAGATGGCACAGAATCATTGGGCTATTCGTTCTCTCTACGGTATTCGGGTCCTGATCTTGGGGCTGGGGGCGACCCTGGCCGCCTGGGGCCAGACGGCGGCTTCGGTCGTCGGGACCGTGCGGGACGTCGAGGGGCATCCCTTGCCCGGTGTCCTCGTCGAGCTGACGGGTCCGCAGGGGGTTCGCCGAGTCGTCACGACGGATGCGCAGGGGCGCTATCGGATCGAGGGTTTGCCGCCGGGGGAGGGCTACCGTCTGCGGTGTGTCTTGGAGGGTTTTCTCCCTGCCGTCGTCGAAAGCGTGGCCGTGCGTTCGGATGTGCCGACGTCGGTCGACGTCACGCTTCATGTCGGCGCCGAGGCGGTCGTCGTCGTCACGCCGAGCCGTCTGAATACGTCGCCCGAGAAGCTGGCCGCCACGGTCCAGGTCGTCTCCCGATCGGACCTGATGGTGAGTCCGCAACTATTGGTCGTCGAGAGCCTGCGGCAGGTGCCGGGTTTTAGCCTTTTCCGGCGGTCCAGCGGTGTGATGGCTTCTCATCCGACGGCCCAAGGCATGAGACTTCGGGGAGCATGGCCCAGTGGTGCCAGTCGGGCGTTAGTCCTCCTGGACGGTGTACCCATCAATGATTCCTTTGGGGGTGGCATTTACTGGAACCGGGTCCCCCGGTCGGCCCTCCGGCAGGTCGAGGTCATCAAGAGCCCTGTCTCGACCGCCTGGGGTAACGCGGGGATGGAGGGTGCCCTTCACTTCCGGACGGAGGCTGTCGGGCTTCGGGAATTTCAGGTCGACCTGCAGGGCGGCGAGCTCGGCACGATGGATGCAGACACGACCTGGCGTCATCGGTATGGGGCCCTGAGTCTACTGATGGCTGGCCGGTACTTTCGGACGGATGGTCATTATCTTTTGTTGCCGGAACAACGGGGACCTATCGACATTCGTGCCTTCTCCCGCATGGGATCCTTACTGGGTCGGGTGACGTGGGATGTCTCGAGCCGCCGCCAACTTTTTTGGGCGGGGAATGTCTTCTCGGAACGACGAAGTAACGGGACGCCGTATACGGAGAACTCGACGGACCTCTGGATGACGAGCCTGGGGACGCGGTGGTTCACGGCTGGGGGGGACTTTTGGGAGGTCGCGGGGTTCTGGCAGTCCCAGACCTTCCGGAGCACGTTCAGCTCGGTCAACTCGACCCGCACGCAGGAGACGCCTTCGCTGGATCAGTATGATGTCCCATCCGTGATGGGGGGCTTTCATATCCAGTGGGCCCGGCCGCAACCCTCAGGGGCCCAATGGTCGGCGGGTCTCGACGTCAAGTACATTTGGGGAGAAACCCGGGAGGACTATCGGTGGGTCGCGACCCGGTTTACCCGTCGCCGATTCGCTGGAGGCCGGCAGGCCTTTGTCGGTTTGTACTTGAACCGTCTGTTCCAGCCGGTGTCGAACCTGTACGTTCAGGTCGGGGCCCGGGTAGACGCCTGGGGCCTGTTTCGGGGGACGCGGGTCGAGCGGGACCTCACGACAGATGCCGTCTTACGGGACGATCGCTATGAGGACCGTCGTCGTATGGCCTTCAGTCCGACGTTGGGCCTCCGCTGGCGGGCTCGTCCCTGGGCGGACCTGCGATTCCAGTTCAGTCAAGGCTTCCGGGCGCCGACGCTCAACGAGCTCTATCGTCCCTTCCAGGTCCGGAACGTCGTCACGGCCGCCAATCCGGGCCTCAAGCCGGAGTCCCTGCAAGCCTGGGAGCTGGGGGCGGACCTGCGGGGCGGCGACTTCTGGCAGGGTTCGGTCACGGCCTTCTGGTATCAGGTCCACGACGTTATCTCGAACGTGACGGTCCTGGAGCGTTCGGCCTGGCCCAGCCTGTGTGGCTTTGTCCCGGCCGGCGGCGTCTGTCGCCAGCGGCGGAATATCGACCTGACGCGGGTCGTGGGCCTGGAGTGGATGAACACGTTCCGGTTCGGCCAATACTTGCAAACCCATGTGGGCTATCTCTGGAACGATGCCCGGATTCGGAAGAGCCTGGCGCCGGAGCTCATCGACAAGCGAATCGCCCAAGGCCCGAGTCATACGGCCGTGTTTCGGGTTCAGTATCAGCATCCCCAGGTCTTCATCGCCGCCGTTCAGGTCTGGTACGAGTCAAGCCGGTTCGAGGACGACCTGAACACCTTGCGGCTCCGGCCCGTTTGGTTGGTGGACGCCAGCGTCCGGCGTAAGATCGTCCGGGGCGTGGAGCTGTACGTGTCGGCCGAAAATCTGTTGAACACCCGTGTCGAGGCGGGCCGGACGGCGGACGGGCTGGTCACCCTGGGGACGCCCCGGGTCGTGCGGGCGGGCCTGCACGTGCAGATGTAATATGGCCCTGGGTGTCAGGTCCCGGGTAATTCGGGGTCGAGGTTCGAGAATCCCAAACCGAGCCGCCCTCTCAAAAGGTGGAGTCTACCATGACATGGAAGGTGCTTCTTTGGGCCCTCACCCTTGGGGTGAGCTTGGGGAGCTTTCCTCTCGGTGAAAGCCTGCAAGAGCGGGCGGGTTCGACCGCCGGCCCGGCTGGGGACGTGCCTCGCAACGTGGCTTACGTCTCCAACGAGCAGGGCGGCGTCAGCGTCATCGACCTGGCCCGTCTGGAGGTCGTTCGGGAGGTTCCCGTCGGGGGCGGAAATCCCCGGGGCCTCGTCGTGACGGCCGACGGCCGGTACGTCCTGACGGCCAACAAGCAGACGGCCGACGTGTCGGTCCTGGACACCCGGACGTGGGCAGTCGTGACCCGCATCCCCATCGGGACGAATCCGGAGTTCTTGAAGCTCCATCCCGGCGGGCAGTGGGTCTTCACGTCTCACGAGCCCGGCGCCGAGGGCGGACCCCCGAAAGCGGTCGGCAACTCGGAAGAGCATGAAGAAAAAGGAGAAGCGGGCCCGGCGGCGCTCCCGCCGTCCCGCGTCGTGGCCATCGAGGTCGGTGACTGGAGAATCGGTCGGGCCTTCCTGGGGGGTGTCGAGACGGAGGGGATCGCCTTCTCGCCGGACGGCCAGCGGCTCGTCGTGACCAACGAGGGGGAGGACGCCGTCTCGATGTACGACGTCACGACGGGCCGTCTGCTCCGGCGGACGGACCTCTCGCCGCATGGGACCCGGCCCCGGGGGATCAAGCCCTGGCCGGACGGGCGGGGCTACGTCGTGACGATGGAGGCCTCCAGCACCTTGATCGTCCTGAACGCCGACCTGGAGGTCGTGCGGACCCTGCCGGTCGGCCGGGGCCCTTATGGCGTCGCCTTTGACCGTTCGGGCAATCGCTTATTCGTGGCCGCCGCCCGGGACCAGAAGCTTCAGGTCTACGATGCGAAGACCTTGGAGCTCCGACGGGAGGTTCCCGTCGGGGCCCGATGCTGGCACTTCACGTTCACGCCGGACGATGCGAAGATCCTCCTGGCTTGCGGGCGTTCCGACGCCGTGTACGTCATCGATGCCGCGACTTACGAGGTCGTGAAGGTCCTGAAGGGCTTTCGCCTGCCGTGGGGCATCGTGACGTACCCGAAGGCATACGGGAGTCTGGACCTGCCGTAGCAGGTCGAATTTTCGGTATTCGGTGTCGGGTGTGCGGTATCGGGACGTCGAGACCGCCCATTCTGATCGGGGCGGACGGTTTTTTCAAAGTGACGGAGGGACGAGCCACGGTCTTGGGCCGACGGGCCGGTCGGGATTATCCTTGCATCGAGCCAGCCTCATCAATCCGACGGGACCGGGACCGGACCCTCGATATCCGACCACGGACCACAGACCATGGACCATAGACCCCTGGGCCTAAGCCGGTCTATGGTCTGGGGTCTATGGTCTGGGGTCTATGGTCGGATGGATGCGAGCGCTTCCAGGCACCTTTTGTGAGATGGCGTGTCGTCACTCCGTCACTTTGAAAAATCGTGCTTCCCGGGCGTCGGGCAAGGTTGTTCCGACGCCATTCTCACGAACCGAACGGCTCTGCTAAAATATAGGGGACGTGACGCGGTGCGTCGGGGGATAGGGATGGAGCGTCCCATCCGGGTCGGGCTCGTCAGTCTGGGGTGTGCCAAGAATCTGGTCGATTCGGAGGCCATGCTGGGGGCTCTCCAGCAGGCGGGCCTGCAGGTCACGTCGGACCCGGCCCAGGCGGACGTCCTGGTCGTCAACACGTGCGGTTTCATCGAGCCGGCCAAGAAGGAGAGCATCGACACGATCCTGGAGATGGCCCGTTACAAGGAAGCGGGGACCTGCCGGAAGCTGGTCGTCGCCGGGTGTCTGGCTCAGCGGTACCATCGGGAGCTCGCCGAGGCTTTGCCGGAGGTCGACGTCTGGCTCGGGATCGACGACGTCGAACGGGTCGTCGAGGCCTGCTTAGACGACCGTTACCGGGGGGACCGGGTGTCGTCCGAACGGCCCCGTTGGGTCTACGACCTCCAGGTCCCCCGTCTTCGGACGACGCCCCGGCATTACGCCTACCTCAAAATCGCCGAGGGGTGCAATCATACGTGTAGTTTCTGCGCGATTCCTCGCATCCGGGGGAAGTATCGGAGCCGTTCGCTGGACTCGATCGTCGAGGAAGCCCGCCGGCTGGTCGAGCAGGGCGTGCGGGAGCTCATCCTGATCTCCCAGGATACGACGTACTACGGCTTAGACATCGGCTTGAAGGACGGCCTGCTCCGTTTGCTGGAGGCTCTCCACGGCCCGGCGGACCTCCGGTGGATTCGGCTTCTATACCTGTATCCGGACACCCTGCCGCCGGACTTTCCCGAGCGGTTTCGGGACTTCCCGAAACTGTGCCGCTACTTGGACCTGCCCCTTCAGCACAGCCATCCGGACATCCTGCGGGCGATGAAGCGCCGGGGGTCCCGGGAGCGGTACTTGGAGCTTCTGGCCCGCTACCGGGCGGCCGTCCCCGACATCGTCCTGCGGACGACCTTCATCGTCGGCTTTCCGGGTGAGACAGAGGCTCACTTTGAGGACCTGTGCCGCTTCGTCGAGGAGGCCCGCTTCGACCATGTCGGCGTGTTCGAGTACTCCGACGAGGACGGCACGGCGGCCTATGACCTGAGGCCGAAGGTTCCCCGACGGGTGGCCGCCCGCCGGCGGCGCACGCTGATGGCCCTCCAGCAGAAAGTCCTGGCCGAGAAGGTGCGGGCCTGGGTCGGCCGACGGGTCGAGGTCGTGATAGACCGCTTCGTGCGGCAGGAGGCCGGCCGTTGGCTGTACCGGGGACGTCACTACGGCCAAGCCCCGGAGGTCGACGGTCACGTGGAGGTCATCGCCCGGCGGCCCCTGATCGTCGGTCGATGGTATCCGGTTCACATTCGGGCCGGGCGACTCTATGATTACCGGGCTGACCTGGAGGAGGAGACGGTTTCGTGGCCCCCCGACGTCGCAGGCTCCGTTTCGGCCGCCTCCGCTGGCTGACGTCCCGGGAGCTCCGGCGTTTCGCGATCTACACCTACCCCCGGCGGGGCGCCCACCCGCTGAGCGTCACCCGTCTGGTCGTTCGCGACCCGGCCGTCCCGCCGGGCTGGTCCGACCGGCGCATCGTCTTTGCCAGCGACCTCCACTTTCGGGGTCATCCCCTGGAATTGGGTTGGCTTCGGTGGCTGGCCCGGGAGGACGTCGAGGCGTTTCTGCTGGGCGGCGACCTGCAGTCGGACTACCGGCGAGACGTCGTCGGCCGGTGGGTCACCGGATTTTTAAGGGAACTCCGGCGTCTGCGACCGGACGTGCCGGTCCTGGCCGTCCCGGGCAATCACGACACCTTCCTGGTCTTCCAGCGTTTGGCTGGCTACGGGGTCACCCTCCTGGAGGATGCGGCGGCGGTCCTGAAAGCCCCGGACGGGTCGGCGATCGGGGTCGTCGGGACGCGGGACCCCCACAAGTCCTGGCCGCAGTGGACCCAGATTCAGTCGGCCCTGCAAGCCCAGGCGGGGGTTGACTTTTGGGTCCTTCTGGCCCATTCCCCGGACGTCCTCCTTCACTTACAGGACCGGGCCGACGTCCGTCTGGTCCTGGCCGGTCACACCCACGGCGGGCAGGTGTGTCTGTCGCCGGGACGCCCCCTATGGCATAATACGCGGGTCCATCGGCGGTTTGCTTCGGGTCTGGCGGTTCATCACGGGTCATGGGTCTACACGACTCGGGGCCTGGGGTACACCCTGGCGCCCCTGCGGGTGTGGTGTCCGCCCGAGGTCACGGTCGTCCGCTTCGTGCGGGATCCCGTGCGTTCGGTCCGGTGGACGGAAGACTGGTATCTGGTCGAGTCGGCCGACCTCCGGTGGATAGGCACGTGGGGGCGGGGCGTGTATTATATGTAGGGCAATTCGGGCGTTCGGGAATTGGGCCGATAGGCCGATGGGAACACAGGCGGGGCATCGGCTCAAACGTTTTGCGTGCCCTCTCCCTATCGGCCCATCGGCCGAAGGGCCCGACTGCTCCAACGGGTGGACGGTTATGCGCCAGTGGGTCCGTTTCTTGAGCGTGGGCTTCCTCTTGGCGGCGGCCCTGGCCTTTGGAGCCTTACAGGCATCTTATCGGTCGAAGCCGACGGACCGGGTCATCCGGGACGTCGGGGAGGCCCTCCGGACGATCGAGACCTACTACAGCGGCGAGTGGAGTAGCGACGCCGTCCTCAAGTGGGCCATCGTGGACATGCTGTTGAGCCTGGACCCCCACTCGAACTTTCTGGACGAACGGGCCTATCAGCGGATGATGGAGGAGCAAAGGGGTTCGTTTTACGGGATCGGGGTCAGTATCAACAGCATCCAGGGGGTCCTGACGGTCATCATGCCGATCCCGGGGACGCCGGCGGCTAAGGCCGGCTTGCGAGCCGGGGACGTGATCGCTGAAATCGACGGAGAGCCCACGAAGGGCCAACCTCTGGACGACCTCATCCGAAAGCTTCGGGGCCCCAAGAATACGGAAGTCCGTCTGACGATCGTCCGGCAGGGCTATGAGGCCCCCTTCTCGGTCACCCTGGTCCGGGACGAGATCCCCTTGGTCAGCGTGGTCAACGCCTTCGTCACGCCGGACGGCATCGGATACCTGCGGGTCCGTAACTTTGCCGAGCGGACCTACGAGGAAATTCGGTCCCACCTGGAGGAGTTCCAGAAGGCCGGCCTCAAGGGCCTGGTCCTGGACCTGCGGGACAACCCGGGGGGTCTCCTGGAAGAGGCCGTGCGGGTCGCCGACCTCTTTTTGCCACCGGGCTTGACCATCGTGACCGTCCGGGGTCGGGGCATCGGGCGGGTCGTCGAATACAAGAGTGAGCAGGAGGACCCCTACGAGACCCTGCCCCTGATCGTCCTGACGAATCGGGGCACGGCCAGCGCTTCGGAGATCGTCGCCGGTGCCATTCAAGACCACGACCGGGGCCTTATCGTCGGCGAGACGACGTGGGGGAAGGGTCTGGTCCAGACCCTCTATCCCCTCAGCTTTAACACGGCTGTGGCCATCACGACGGCCCGCTACTATACGCCCTCGGGCCGCCTGATCCAACGGTCCTACGCTTCCTTTTTTGAGTACAGCTTTCCCCAGGTCCAGTCGTCCCCATTAACCCCGGGTTCCCCGGACCGCCCCCAGTTCCAGACCGACCTGGGCCGGTTCGTCACCGGTGGGGGCGGTATCCAGCCGGACGTAGCTGTCGAGAGCTTCCGAGACCCGGAGGTCTTGCAAGCTATCGAGCAGGAATTCTACCGTCGGGTAGCCCCCGTCAACGGTCTCCCCTACTTAGAGTTTGCCCGATTCTTCGCGCCGGTCGAGAAGGCCGACGAGGAACGCCAGCATCGTTCGACACGGCAACTGCTCAGCCCGGACTTTCAGGTCGACGATGCCCTACTGACCCGCTTTCAGGATTTCCTCCGTCAGCGGGAGATTCCCTTCGATGAGACAGCCTTCCGCCGGGACCGGGAGGTCATCCGACAGGTCCTGCGTCGGGAACTCATCGAACGACTCTGGGGGGAGAGCGAAGGGTATCGCTATTTTCTGACCTTTGACCCCCAGTTCAAGAAGGCGCAGGAGGTCATTCCCAAGGCCCGGCAGATGTGGAGCCAGCGGCTCCAGGCCCTGAAGAAGAAGGAAGTTTCCTCTTGAGCCGTCATGCCAGCGTAGCATTTACGATGCAGACACTACTGAAAACGTAATCCGACCCCCAGCGTCGGACACCGAGCATCATACCGATGACGGCTAAAAAATCTTCGTCGGTCGCCATCGAGTGGCACACGATCTCCGTCACCTGGGTGATCGCCTTAGCGGCTCTCCTGCTGGTCGGGGCCGGTTGGGCGGTCTATCGCGTGTGGCTCCGCCCCCTCCTTCAGAGGCCCTCGGCACCGTCCCCCCCGGTGCCCTCGGCGGACACGGCGAGCTTCATCCAGTTGTCCGGTCGGGTCGAAGTCAAGAAGGTCAACGACTACGTGTACCGTCCGGCCGACTTCCGGATGGCCCTGGAAGAAGGCGACATGATCCGGACGGGCTCCAACGGAGTCGCCGAGATCGTGTGCCCGAACGGTTCTCGACTCCGGGTCAGTCCCGACACCCTCTTGCGGTTGGAATGTTCCCAACCGACCCGCCATAGCCGCATCGGTCGGGTCGAGGAAGGTGCCGTCGTCGTCGAGGTCAGCCGTCAACCCGGCCTTGTCTCGACGGGTGCCGACGTCCGGGCCCGGTTGGAGACAGAGACGACGGCCCGGATTCGGTTCTTGGGGGACGTCCAGGAGTCCTTTGTCGAGGTCCAACGGGGTCAAGCCCTGGTCCAGGCCGGCGAGCAACAGGTCGCCGTGGGTTCGCAGGAGGGCGCCCGGGTCGTTCGCCAGGGGCCCATCGAGAAGAAGCGCCTATTAGACGCGCCCCTCCTGAAGCAACCCCTCCGGCGACAGCAGATTGCTCAGCAAGCCGGCGATAGCACCTACGTGACCCTCGAGTGGGCGGGTGTCTCGGACGCCGTCGCCTATGAGCTGGAGGTCGCCTCCCGACAGGACATGCTGGACTCCGTCCGCCGGGTGACCCGTTCGACGTCGGTCGTCCTGCAGATTCCGAACCGCTTTGCGGGCGTCTGGTACTTCTGGCGGGTCCGGGCCATCGATGCGCAGAAGTTTACCAGCGACTTTTCGGAGACGCGAAGTTTCGTGATCGGTCAAGGCCTGAGTCCGGCCGGCGCCGTCCGGTGCTCCTTTGAGGCCCGTCAGCAGATGACGTTTTCGACCTTCGTCGTCCTGGAGGGAAAGACGCATCCGAGTTGCATGGTCACGATCGCCGGGGAACCCGTGACGGTCCAATCGACGGGCCAGTTTCGCCACTTCTATCAGGTCCGTCAGCAGGGCCTGACGCGGGAGCCGGTCATCATCGAAAGTCCCCAGGGCGTCATCGAGGAATGGACGATGGAAGTCTTGGTCGATGACCGGGGCATTCACGTCCAATTCTACCCGAAGCGGGCCGCCGGCGGGCCTTGACGCCGTCCCGACCCGAATTCAACTTTAGGGTGTCAGGGGAGGAGTGCGGGGATGAAGTTATTCGGCTGGCTCTTCAACGACCTGGGCATCGACCTGGGGACGGCGAATACGGTCGTCGTGGCAAAGAACCGGGGCATCGTCCTGAACGAGCCGTCCATCGTCGTCCGGAATCGGGTCACGGGTCAGATCGAGGCCTTCGGCCAAGCGGCGAAAGAGATGCTGGGCAAGACGCCTGTCAATATCGAGGTCATCCGGCCCCTGCGGGATGGCGTGATCGCCGACTTTGACGTGACGGAGCAGATGTTGAAGTACTTCATCCGGCAGGCCGTCAACCACCACCGGTTTTTGCGACCCCGCATCGTCATCGGCGTGCCTTCGGGGATCACGCAGGTCGAACGACGGGCCGTCCGGCAGGCCGCCTTAAATGCCAACGCCGCCGAGGTTTACCTGGTCGACGAGCCGATGGCGGCGGCTATCGGGGCGGGCCTTCCCATCGATGAGCCCTCGGGCAACATGATCGTCGACATCGGGGGCGGGACGACCGACGTGGCCGTCATCTCCATGTCGGGCATCGTGTACAGCAAGTCCATCCGGGTGGCCGGCCACGAGATGGACGAGGCCATCATCATGTATGTCAAGCGCAAGTACAATCTCTTGATCGGGGAGCGGACGGCCGAACAGATCAAGATCCAGTTGGGCTCGGCCGCCCCGAAGGACGAAGAAAAGAGCATGGAGATTAAGGGCCGTTGTCTGATCGAGGGCATCCCCCGGACCGTGCTGATCCGGTCCGAGGAGGTCCGGGAGGCCTTGGCCGACACCGTCAGCGCCATCGTGGACCTGGTCCGGGAAGCCCTGGAGCGGACGCCGCCTGAGCTGGCCGCCGACATCGTCGACCGGGGGATCGTCCTGACGGGCGGGGGCGCTCTCCTGGACAAGCTGGACGTCCGACTCCGGAATGAGACGGGCCTGCCCGTCACCGTCGCCGAGGAGCCCCTCCTGTCGGTCGCCTATGGGGTCGTCAAGATCTTGGACAACATGGAACTCCTTCGGAAGGTGGCGACCACGGCGTAATCCATGATTCGGGAATCCGGGAATTCGGGAGTTCGGCCGTCTGGGGATAGACGGGCGATGGTGACCCCTCGGGGTGCCGCCGGTCCTGAGCGAAGTAGCAAGCCCCGGGGCGTCCGGCGCCTTTCCCGGAAGCGCTGAGTCCAGACGCCGTGATGAAGCGCACCGCGGCTCGGGCCACCGGCCTGATGGTGAGGGCTTCAGGGGATTCGGGCCGGAGCCCTCGTTCCCGAACGGCCGAGTTCCCGAATTCCCGGACTGCCGAGTTCCCGGAACCCATCATGGCCGACCTGGGCCCGATCGTTTCCCGTCGGTGGCTATTCCGGCAGTGGCTCTTATGGACGACCGTCTGCTGGGCTTTGCTATCGGTGCAGGTCCTGAATCAACGGGGCATCTCGCTGGGATTCCTCGTCCAACAGTGGGTCTGGACGCCCGTGCTCCACGAGTATGAGCGTGTATACCGACAGGTCCAGGACTGGCGGGACCGCTGGCGGACGATGAACGAGTTGGCCGAGGAGAATCGCCGCCTTCGAGCTGAAGTCTTCCGGTACCAGCAGATGGAACGCCAGTACGAGCAGGTCTTGCAGGAGATGGCCCTGCTGAAACCCCTGTATGAACGGTGGCAGGCGCGGCGTCCGTCGAGCCTCTGGGCCCGGGTCGTCTTGCCCGACGTCCATGCGATTCGATGGCATCAGATCGTCATCGACCGGGGAAGCCGGCACGGCGTCCATCAGTACGCGGCCGTCTCGACGCCGGACGGCCTGGTCGGGTATGTCGAGTCGGTCGGTTCGACGACGAGTCAGGTCCGTCTCGTGAGCCATCCCTTCTTCCGATGTGGGGCCCGGGTCGGGACGGACGGGCCGATGGGCGTCCTGTACGGCCAGGGGAACGTATCTCGCGTACTCCTCCGGTATGTCCCCCAGGGTTCGGTCGTTCCCCCCGGGAGTCCGGTCTACACAAGCGGCATCGAGGGCGTCTTGCCGGCCGGTCTACGGGTCGGATGGGTCGAAGCCAGTCGTACGTCCGATACGGGGGAGGTCCTCTATGAGGTCCGGCCGGCCGTGGTCCCCTCGCAGGTCTCTTGGGTGATCGTAGACGTCGTGGGAGTGACGCCCCCATGAGATGGAAAGCCTGGGTCTGGCGGCCCGCGTTCCTTCGATGGGTCGCGTTGGTCTTATGTGTGCTGTGGTACGGCGGCGTGGGCCCCCTGGCCCTGGGATTCCACCCGTGGCTCCAGGTGGACCTGATCCGGCCTTGGCTGGTCTTCGAGTCTCACTGGGTGGCACCGGGTGTGATCTTCTGGCTGGGCGCCGCCTGGGGCCTGGCGCAAGACATCCTGATGGGCCAACTCCTGGGCCTCTACGGCCTGGTTTGGGGCACGGAGGCCCTGTTGATCGCATATCTCCGTTTCTTGTTCAACTTTCCGACCTGGGTAGGGTCCGTAGGGGGATTCAGTTGTCTGCTGGCCTTCCAGTATGGGTCCCTATTTCTCCTGACCCGTCTGCTGGGCCTCTCCTTCCGCCTGGACCCCGTATGGACCCTCATCGACGGGGCCGTCAGCGTCCTGTGGGTCCGGCTGGCCTTTTTCTGGTGGGAGCGGGCGCATTATGAAGCCTATTCAGCCCACTCCGTTTGAGCGGCCCCTCCGACACTTTCGGACCGGGGTCCTGGTCGGGATGTCGGTCTTGCTCCTGGGCTTCTGGCGCCTCCAGGTCCTCCAGCACTCGTATTACCTGGGGCTGGCCGATTCGAATCGGGTCCAGGTCGTCCGGCTCCATCCGCCGCGGGGCGTGATCGTCGACCGCCACGAACGCGTCTTGGCTGACACGGGGATCACCTCGGTCTTAGTTTGGGAGCCCCGTCGGCCGCAAGCCGACCCCCGCCGGGTATTTCCCGAACTCTTCCGGGTCCTGGGCTGGCCGGAAGCCCAGCAGGCGAGCCTCATGGCCCGGGTCCAGCGCCTGTCGGCCTACTACCCGGAACGGCTGAACTGGCCCCTGAACACGGCCGACATCGCCCGCTTTGAGTTTTACCGGGAGCGATTCCCGGACCTCGTCCTCCAGACCCGGCCCAGCCGGTCGTATCCCTACGGCCCCATCACGGCTCACCTGCTGGGTTACGTCGGCTGGATCGGCCCCGAAGACCCGGCCCAGCCCCTCTATGCCGACTATCCGGGCGATGCCATCGTCGGCAAGACGGGCATCGAACGCTACTACGAGCCGGCCCTTCGGGGCGAGTTCGGACAGGCCTACTACGTCGTCAACAGCCTGAACATCCCGGTCCAGGAGCTGAGGGACTATCGCCGTTCGCCTCGGCCCGGCAATCGCCTCGTCCTATCGGTCGACCTGGACCTTCAGCGGATCGCGTACGAGGTCCTGCAAGACGTGTCGGCCGCCTTTGTGGCCCTGGACCCCCGTACGGGCGCCGTCCGGGCGATGGTCAGCACGCCGTCCTTTGACCCGAATGAGTTCGTACCCTACATCCGGCCCGAACGGTGGAAGCGTCTGGTCGAAGACCCGGCCCATCCCCTGCAGAATCGGGCGATTCAAGCCCTGTACCCGCCGGGGAGTACCTTCAAGGTCGTCATGGCCGTGGCGGGCCTCCTGGAAGGATGGACGACGCCCGACCATACGGTCGCCTGTCCCGGATATGCCCGGCTGTACAATCACGTGTTCCGGTGTTGGAAGCCATCCGGCCACGGCGTCGTCGACCTCCATGCGGCCATCGTCCACTCCTGCGACGTGTACTTCTACCACCTGGGCGCTCGGGCGCCCATCGACGCCATCGCCCGCTACGCCGCCGCCTTCGGTTACGGCGTCCCCACGGGCATCGACCTGTACTTCGAGAAGGGCGGTCTGGTCCCGACGACCCTCTGGAAGGAAAAGGTCCGTCGCGAGCCCTGGTATCCCGGCGAGACCGTCTCCGTCGCCGTCGGCCAGGGCCCCTTCCTGGCAACGCCCCTCCAGCAGGCCAACGTGATGGCGATGGTCTGGAATCGGGGCGTCCAGTATCAGCCTTACGTCGTTCAGGCCATCGAGAGTCCCGACGGCCGGGTCGTCCTGTCCCGGGAACCCCGGGTCATCAATCGACTTCGGGCCCCGGAGGCCGTCTGGGACTTTCTCCACGAGGCCATCTGCGAGGTCGTCCGGGCCGGGACGGCCCGGGCCGCCCGGGACCCGGACGTGCCCATCTGCGGGAAGACCGGGACGGTCGAGCTCCTGTCCGACGCCGAGAAGGTCCCGAAAGAGCTCTTGGAGAAATACAAGACCCACGCCTGGTTCGTCGGCTGGGTCGACTGGCCGGACGACCCGATGGCCTTTGCGCTCATCGTGGAGCACAGCGGCTACGGCGGGGAAGTCGCCGCCCCCCGGGTCCGGGAGATCTTCCGACGCTATCGGTCCCTCCCCCGACCCCCGACCCCCGCCGGCCTGCCCCGGAGTTCGAGTCATGCGGCTCTCTCGGTGGATGGATTTTGACCCCGTCACGTGGCTGATCGTCGTCCTCCTGTTGGCCATCGGCCTGGCGACGATCTACAGCACGACCGTCGATACCCGGGGCGGTCGGTACGTATACCGTCAGCTCCTGGCCATCGGCCTGGGCCTCCTCGCCAGCACCGCCTTTGGGCTGATATCCTACGAAAAGTGGCTGGCCTGGGCGCCGACGCTCTATGTCGGCTCAATGGCCCTGCTCGTCGGGACGCTGGTCGTGGGCCATACCGTCTCCGGGTCCAAGAGCTGGCTGACCACCGGGCCCCTTCGACTCCAGCCCTCGGAAGTGGCCAAGCTGGCCGTCATCCTGATGTGGGCCCGCATTTACGGGGGTCGCCACGCCGAACGGCTCCGTAGCCACGTCTTCCGCCTCCGCGACCTCGTCGTGACCTCGGCCGTCGCCGCCCTCCCCGTCGGCTTGATCCTCCTCCAGCCCGACTTCGGGACGGCCTTCACGTTTCTCTTCCCCCTGGCCGTGACGTGGTTTCTGCTTCGAATGCCCCTGCGATACTGGCTCGTCCTGGGCCTGGTCGGCCTGATGGCCGTATCTGTCGGGTGGTCCATGTTGAAGCCCTACCAGAAGGCCCGCGTCGTGACCTTCTTGAAGTCCGAGGCCATCGACCCCCGGGGGACCGGCTATCAGGTCCTTCAGTCCAAGATCGCCCTTGGCTCCGGGGGCTTTTGGGGCAAGGGATTCCGCCAGGGGTCACAGGCCCAGCTGGGGTTTGTACCTGCGCGGCATACGGACTTCGTCCTGGCCTCCTTCGGGGAGGAGTGGGGCTTCGTCGGCATCGTCCTCGTGTTCTTACTCTTTATGGCCCTGTTCGCCCGATGGTTCACCCTGGCCGGACGGACGCCCGACCCGGCGGGCCAGATGATCATCGCCCTGGTCCTGGCTTTCTGGACCTTTCACTTCGGGGTCAATGCCGGGATGGTCATCGGGTGGTTCCCCGTGACGGGCCTACCGCTCCCCCTCGTCAGCTACGGGGGGTCCTTCCTGCTGTTTTGCCTGAGCTCGGTCGGCCTCGTCCTGAACGTCTACTGGCGCCGCCACGAGGTCGCCGCGCGGTTGTAAAGGAAGGCGATCGGAAGGCGCCTGGTCACAAAATTCCTGCCCCTGTTGGGGCCGCCGTCAGCCCCTCCAGGACGGCCCGGACGAGCCGTTTGACGTCGGCCCCGACGGCCGGTCGGGGACCGATGCAGGACGGGCACCCGGCCGCACAGGCGCACTGCTCGACGACGTCTCGGGCCAGCCGGAAAAGCTCTTCGGCACGCCGAAATAGATTCAGCGCCAGGCCGACCCCGCCCGGGTAAACCTCGTAGATGTAAATCCGGGGCGCAAAGGCCGACCGGACCTCGTCAGCGCTTGGCTCGTGCTCCGAGGCCGCCGTCGCCAGGTCCCGGACGTCGGCCATCAGGATGAGGGGCGCCATCTGGTGGAGCAGATAGGCCAGGCCGTGGAGGACCGACGTCCGGACGGCGGCGTCGGGCGACCACGCCTCGTAGTAGGGCCGCTCAAAGGACAGCCAGAAGGCCGCCGTGTGCATCTGGTACTCCGGCAGGCTCAGCTCCCCGCTCCCGACGTTCTCGTGGGTCCCGAACTTGATCTTCTTGAAGCCGACGACCTGCTCCTGGACCTTGACCTCGCCGTGGGCCAGGCGCCAGCCCCGACCGGTCCGTTCATCGAGGACGTCCAGGACGTCCACGTGGGTGTACCGGATGGCGTCCGTGAAGTAGTCGACCTGAACGGGCCGGACGTAGGCCTTCCGACCCTGAAAGTCCAGTTCGTCGACGTAGTAGGTCTGGCCCTCGCACAGGTAGATGGCCTTCGGGTGAATGCTCGTCAGGGCGCTCGAGAAATCGACCTCGGCGATGACCCGGGGCTTGCCCGACGTGTCTACGACGACGAAGTTGTCCGACGTGACGGTCCGGAGGCTGACGGCGTCGGCCGGGAAGGAACTCCCGATCCAGTGCCACCGGCGGCCGACCCGATGGACCCAGCCGTCCTCCTCGAGGAGCTCCATCCACTCGGCGACGGCCTGGCCGGCGAAGGTCTCGTCGTCCTGGAAGGCCAGCTCGAAGGCGGCACACTTCAGGTGGTCCAGGAAGATGAACAGGTTCCAGGGGTCGATGAGGGCCTGCTCGGGCGTCCGCCCGAAGAAGTAGTCGGGATGCGTGACGAGGTACTGGTCGATGGCCCGACTGCTGGCGACGAATACATGCAAAGCCGGCCGGTCCCGACGGCCGGCGCGACCGGCCTGCTGCCAGACGCTGGCCATCGTCCCTGGATAGGAGGCCAGGACGGAGGCGTCCAGGGACCCGATGTCGACGCCCAGTTCGAGGGCATTGGTGCTGACGACGCCGAGGACCTCGCCGGCTCGAAGGGCCATCTCGATGGCCCGGCGGGTCCGGGGCAGGTAGCCGCCCCGGTAGCCCCGCACGCGGTCTCGCTGGTCGGGCCGCTGGGCGAGCCGCTCCTGGAGGTAGCGCAGGGCGATCTCCGTGTACAGCCGGGACGGGGCGAAGACGATGGTCTGCAGGTCGTGCCGGATCAAGAACTCGGCGATGCGGCAGGCCTCTTGGATGAAGGACCGCCGGAGGCCGAGGGCCGGGTCGACGACGGGCGGGTTGTACAGGACAAAGTAGCGCTCGCCCTGGGGTGCCCCGCTTCGGTCGATGCAGACGACGGGGACGCCGAGGAGACGCTCGGCGTGCTCGACGGGGTTGGCGATGGTCGCCGACGTCGTGACGAAGACAGGCCGGGACCCGTAGAACTCACAGACCCGCTGGAGCCGCCGGAGGACCAAGGCCACGTGACTCCCGAAGACGCCCCGGTAAGCGTGAAGCTCGTCAATGACGACGTACTCGAGGTTCTCAAATAGCTTCGCCCACTTGACGTGATGGGGCAGGATGCCCGTATGGAGCATGTCGGGATTCGTCAGGACGATCTGGCCCCGTTCCCGGATGACGGCCCGCAGGTCCTCGGGCGTGTCGCCGTCGTAGGTCTGAATCTCTAAGTCGGGGGCGAAGGCCTGGGTCATCGTCCGAAGGATGGCCTTCTGGTCCTGGGCGAGGGCCTTCGTCGGGAACAGGTACATCGCCCGGGCCCGGGGCTTTTCAAGGATCCGCTGAAGGACCGGCAGGTTGTAGCAGAGCGTCTTCCCGGAGGCCGTCGGCGTGACGATGACGACGGACCGGCCTTCCCGGACAGCCCGCCAGGCCTCGGCCTGGTGGGCATACAGCCGCCGGATCCCCTGCGCCTCCAGGACCCGCCGGAGCCGGACGTCCAGGTCCGGCGGGAAGTCCGCCCAGACGGCCTCCCGGGCCGGCAGGTGCTGAATCCACACGAGGCCGCTCCGGAACTCCCGACGGAAACGCTCGAGGACCCGCTCCATCCGACTGCCTCTGAGTAGAATCCGCTCTCTCGACAGAGAGCCCTTCGGTTCGTGAAAGTAGTGTCAAATCAACCTTTCCCACCGCCCGGGAAGCGCGATTTTTCAAAGATACGGGATAGCAAGTGGCGAATAGCGAACAGGAGGCACCCTACGTCTATACCGGATCCGTTTCCTCGACGGCTGGCGGGCGACGGATCCGGGTATGGTTCTCATCGGCGGCGACGAGACAGCCTTGTAGCGTTTCTAACGGTTGCTCTTGGGTCACGCGGACGGGAACATCCAGCACAGCCTGACGGCCACGGCGGTGTGGGCGCAAGAGCAAGATACCGGGATGAGTGCCCGGTGGGAATCGACGAACATCCGAAAAGCCCAAGTCTAACGTGACAAAGAAGCGTCCCCCCGCGCATGCCCTTGCCCACACCCTATCATCGGGCTGACCCGATAGCCCTTCATCGTAAACGTGGTCGACGTCGTAACCCTTTTGACGCAGGAACGCTTGATGCGAGCGAGCCATGTGTTCGTCCAATTTCACTTTCATCCGGTTCCTCGAAGGGGGACCAGCTCCTCTTCCCGGGCTAACGCGGCTGCGTAAGCGATAGCCGCTCGTACGTCTTCCAGCGTCAACGAGGGGTATTCCCGAACGACTTCCTCAGGGGTAAGACCCTCGGCCAGACTGTCTAAGATGACAGAGACCATGATGCGAGTGCCTTTGATACATGGTTTACCATGGCACACTTGCGGGTCCATCTGGATGCGTTCTCGCCAATCCTTCATATTTTCGCCTCCCCTTCTTGTAGGTTTTGGAATCAGCGATGGGGGATGAACGGTTGTTGCCCACTGCCCATTGTACATCCCTTATCATGCCTCTTCATCGGGGAGGGTCTCAAAGAGGCGGCGGACCCGTTCGAGGTCGGCCGGCGTATCGACGCCGATGGTCGAGTAGGGCGTGAGGACGACGCGAATGGGGGCGCCGTGCTCGAGGGCCCGGAGCTGTTCGAGACGCTCGATGCGTTCCAGGGGCGTCGGCTCCCACTGGGTGAACCGGATCAGGAAGTCCCGGCGGTAGGCATAGATACCGATGTGCTTGTAAAACTGGTGGATCAGCTCGTTTCGGTAGCTGACGATTTCCCGGACGGTCCGGGCGTGCATCGGGTTGGCGTGCATCGGGAAGGGAATCGGCGACCGGGAGAAGTAAAGGGCGTACCCGTCGGGCCGCACGACGACCTTCACGACGTTGGGGTCGTCCAGCTCGTCCAGGTCGTCTAAGACGCAGGCGAGGGTCGCCATCGGGCAGGCCGGGTCGGCCTCCATCGCCTCGACGAGTTGGTCGAGCATGGCCGGGCGGACGAGGGGCTCGTCGGCCTGGACGTTGACGATGATGTCGTAAGGCAGGAGCCGGGCGACCTCGGCGACCCGGTCGGTCCCCGAAGGATGGTCCGGCGCGGTCAGGACGGCCCGACCGCCGAAGGCCTCGACGGCCTGGCGGATGCGCTCGTCGTCGGTCGCCACGATGACCTGCTCGATGGACCGGGCGCTTCGGACCCGGCGGTAGACGTGGTAGATCATCGGGCGGCCGGCGATTTCGGCCAGGGGCTTGCCTTCCAGGCGGGTCGAGCCGTAACGGGCCGGGATAACGGCCAGGACGCTCATCGTACCGGTTCATCCACTGGGTGGGATGCGGGATGCGAGATACGGGACAGCCACGTTCCCGCACTGCCGGATTCCCGAATGGCCGAACTCATTCCCCCCGACTCCCGTACAGGGCCTCATAGACCTGGCGGGCCCGGCGGAACAGGGCCTCCCAATCATACGGCGGGCCTTGCCGGTGAAGCCATTCGACCCAGGCCGAAAACGCCTCGACGGCCTGGGGATTCATCGTCAGGATGTCCCGCCACAGCTCGTAAGAGCTTCCGGCCAGGCGCGTCATCGAGTACATCCCCGGGCCGGCCCCCTGGCGGAGGTCCAGGTCCTCTTGCAAGGCCATTTCATAGACCCATGCCGCCAGGGCGCTGGCGACCAGCTGATAGATGTGGCTGGTGAACGTCACGAGGCGGTCATGGGCCGCCGGAGTCACGTAGAGGGGTCGGGCGCCGAGAGCCAGGAGCAGGGCCTCCAGGTCGTCGCGAAGCGCCTGGGCGTCCTCCATCCCGGGCGGCACGCATAGAAAGAACGGCCGGTCCACAAACAGGTCCGTCCGGCTGGCGGCGAATCCCGGCGTCTCGGCCCCGGCCATCGGGTGGCCCCCGACGAAGACGGCCGGGGACCGGACGGTCCGCCAGCCCGTCTCGCAGATGACGGTCTTGACGCTTCCGACGTCCAGGACCAAGCCGCGGGCCACGTGCGAGCCGTAGGTCTCCAGCCACGTCACGATGGAACGGACCGGCAGGGCCAGGACGACGAGGTCCACGTCCGAAAGCCAGGCCGTCCCGTCCGCTCCGACCTCGTCCAAGTAAGGCCGGGCCTGGGCTCGGGCGGCCTCGTCCCGGTCGACGCCGGCGATCCAGCTCCGGGGCGCGTATGACCGCAGGGCCCGGACGATGGAGCCCCCGATCAGGCCCAGGCCGACGACGACGACCCGCCGGAAGGGAAACTCGCCGACCGAGGGCCCCTCCGTCGGCCGGGTCATGCCCCGGACGAGCACCCGCTCCTCGAACTGCCGAGCTTCCCGCATGATGGCCGCAAAGACGGCGTCGATGGGGTCCCGGTACTCGGCCGGCAGGCGGGCGCGGATCGCCGCCCGGTAAGTCTGCTCCCGTTCGGGCTGGAAGATTGGAAGGTTCGCGGCCCGTTTGTACTCGGTCAGGTCTTCCAGGACATGGAAGCGCCGCTGGAGCCAGTCGAGAATCCGGCGGTCGATCCGCTCCAGTTGCCGACGGAAACGCTGTAGACGGTCGGCGGACTTCATGACTCTCGGGGGCTCGAGCCGTCGGCGACGGCCATCTCGGCCGGCGTCAGCCGCCGCCATCGGGTGCCCGTCCGGGTGTCTTCCAGGATGATGCCCCGTTGCCGGAGGTTTTCCCGGATACGGTCGGCCGTGGCGAAGTCCCGGCGTAGACGGGCCTCGTGGCGGAGCTGGATGAGTCGCTCGATCTCCTCGTCGATCTGGGCCTCCGGCACGTAGACGATGCCCAGGACGGCGTCGATGCGCTCGAGCCAGTCCAGGACCCGCCGGGCGCCGGGGCGGCCGATCTCGTCCCGGTCGAGCCAGACGTTCCACTGGCGGACGGCCTGAAACAGGGCGCCCAGGGCCTCGGCGATGCCGAGGTCGTCGTCCAGGGACGTCTCGAAGGCCTGCGTCAGGCCGGCCAGGTGGGCCTCGACGTCGACCCGGTCGTCGGTCCGATGGGGCTCCGTCTCGAGACGGCGGCGGACGCTGTGAAGGCGCTGGACCGCCTCGTGGGCCGCCCGCAGGGACTCCCGCGTGAAGTTCAGGGGCTTCCGGTAGTGGACCGACATCAACAGGTACCGCAGGGCCAGGGGGTCGACGCCCTCGTCCAGGAGCTGGCGGACCGTCAGGACGTTGCCCAGGGACTTGGACATCTTCTGACCCTCGACGATGAGGTGCTCGCAGTGGAACCAGTGCCGGACGAAGGTCTTCCCCGTGGCGGCTTCGCTCTGGGCGATTTCGTTTTCATGATGGGGAAAGATGAGGTCGACGCCGCCGCCGTGGAGGTCCAGCGTCTCGCCGAGGTAGTGCATCGACATGGCCGAGCACTCGATGTGCCAGCCGGGTCGGCCGGGCCCCAGGGGCGTTTCCCAAAAGGGCTCACCCGGCTTGGCGGCCTTCCACAGGGCGAAGTCCCGGACGTCCTCTTTCGTGTACTCATCGGTCTCGACCCGAAAGCCCTCGATGATGGCCCGGGCGTCCAAGCGGGAGAGCCGGCCGTACGCCGGGAAGGAGGCGATGCGAAAGTACCAGGAGCCCTGGCTTTCGTAAGCGTGGCCCTTCTCGGCGAGCCGCTGGATCAGGGCGACCATCTGGGGGATGTGGTCTGTCGCCCGGGGGTAGTACTCGACCCGCTCGAGGCGGAGGGCGTCGTAGTCTTCGAAGAAGGCCTGGATGTAGCGGTCCGTGTAAGCGCGGAGGCTCAGGCCCGCCTGTTGGGCCCCCCGAATCGTCTTGTCGTCGACGTCCGTGATGTTCATGACCTGGATGACCCGGTAGCCCCGGTACTTGAGGTACCGCCGCAGGAGGTCCTCGCAGAGGAACGTCCGGAAGTTCCCGATGTGGGCCCGGTCGTAGACGGTCGGGCCGCACGTGTACATCCGCACGACGCCGGGCTCCTGCGTCTGAAGGGGCTCGACCGTGCGGGACATCGTGTTGTACAGCCGCATCGCCGGAGCTCCGTAGGACGCAATTTCGGACCGATGATGGCGCCCCTCATTCTATGGAACTTCCCGGTTTCAGCGCAACGCCCCCAGGCTGACTGCAGACCATAGACCATAGACCATGGACTATGAAGGGTGGACCTGAGGGGGGCCCTGAGGGGTTCCGGGTCCTCTGGGTTTCCTCATCCCAGGGTGAAGCGAATGGGCTTTCCAAGGCTTCTCTGAAGTCCATGGTCCACGGTCTATGGTCTACAGTCTGGAGCCCACGGCCTGCCCCGAGGCATGCTTGACACGGCGAGACCGGATGCCTACTTTTAGACGACCGTCGGGGGGTGGTGTCGGACGACGCGAGGTTTACAAAATGCGCCTTGGTATCATCGAGTACATCGACTCGGCTCACTTCCTGCCGGGCCATCCGAAGTGCGGTCGCCTGCATGGCCACACGTACCGTGTAGAACTCGTCATCCAGGGCCGCCCGGACGGTGGGATGATCATCGACTTTGGGGACCTCAAGAAGAAGCTTCGAGAAGTCCTTCGTCTGTATGACCATCGGTCGTGGAATGAAGTCCTGGAGTACCCCTCGGTCGAGAACATCTGCCTTCGACTGGCCCAGGATTTGACGCAGGTCCTGGACTTTCCTTTCACCCTGCGGGTGTGGGAGGGCCACGGCCAGTGGGCCGAACTGAACGCCCCGGACGACCTGTCTTAGGCGCGGTCCCCGGGGTCGGGTCGTCGAGACTCCCGACACCTGACACCGAATCCCGAATCCCCATATCGGCCATGGTGCGAGCCATCGGACTTTTATCGGGCGGTTTGGATAGCACCCTGGCCTGCCGGCTTTTGAAAGACCAGGGCGTGGACGTCATCGCCGTCCACTTCAGCACGGGGTTCTGCCTGAACGACCACCGGCGGGTCATCCGGCGTCGGAAGGACCAGGGGAAGGACTTGTCCCATGACGCCCTTCGGGCCGGCGCGAACCTCGACATCCCCGTCGAGGTCATCGATATCTCCCAGGAGTACTTCCAGAAGGTCCTCCTCCAGCCCAAGTACGGCTATGGGTCGGCCATGAACCCCTGCCTGGACTGCCGCATCTTCATGCTCCGCAAGGCCCGGGACCTGATGGCCGAGTATGACGCCCAGTTCGTCTTCACGGGGGAGGTCCTCGACCAGCGGCCGATGTCCCAGCACTTCCGGGCCCTCCAGACGGTCGAGCGGGAGGCCGGCCTCGAGGGCCTCCTCCTGCGGCCCCTGTCGGCCAAACTCCTGCCGCCCACGATCCCCGAAAAAATGGGCTGGGTCGACCGGGAGAAGCTCCTGGGCATCCGGGGTCGGAGCCGGAAGGTCCAGATGGCCCTGGCCGAAAAGTACGGCATCGTCGACTACCCCCAGCCGGCCGGCGGGTGTTGCGTCCTGGTCGACCCGAATTTCGCCAAGCGCCTTCAGGACTATCTCCTCCACCGTCCGACGGAGACGATGGACCTCCGGGACATCCTGCTCCTGAAAGTCGGCCGTCACTTCCGCATCCACGACGGCCTCAAGCTGGTCGTCGGCCGGGAAGAAGCAGAGAATAACTTCTTACGTCTGCGGTTTCCGGACCGCATCCAGCTTCAGCCCGTCGGGGTGAAGGGGCCGCTGGCCATCCTGGACGGGGAGGTCCGGACCGACGAAGACCTCATCGTGGCGGCTCGTATCACGGCCCGCTATGCGGACAAGACGCCGGGTCCGCCGGTCGTAACGGTTTCGGTGCACTCGCCGGAGGGCTGGGCCCGCACATTAGAAGTCCCGCCGGCCGAAGAGACCCTCGTGCGGTCTCGGCAGGTGGGCTGAGCCACGCCCAGGCAAAGCCCCGGCGCCCCCGTTCGGTCTCGACGACCTGGATGCCCGCCTTGGGGAAGCCGCAGAAGCGGACCGTCGTGACCTCGACGCGCCGGCGTATCCGGTCGCCGGGCCCGATCGTCGCCGGGAACCGCTCAACGCCGAGCCACCGGAAGGACGCTCGGCCGGCGTCGGCCGACACGAGCCCCACCAGCACGTGGCCCCAAAACCGCCGGGGTCCGGGATTCCGAAGGGACACGTCGAGTCCGTAACGGTGAGGCCCAAGGCGGTAAACCCGCAGGCGCTCCACGACGAGCAGAGGCGGGATGGGCCGGATCTCGATCAGGCGGGCTTCCAAGGGTTCACCGGCCGGAGTCACGTCGGTCCCGCTACAAATCCGGATTTCACGAGCCGCGGTCGTCAAATCCGTCGGGAAGGCCGCCGTGAAGGCCCATCGGACCCGGTTCATCAGGGGCCACACGCAGACCGGGACCTGCCGGGATGTCCCCATCTGGACCCCGACTGGTGTGACGACCTGAAAGTCGATGGCCCACATGGCCGCCGGGTCACAGGGCTTCTGACGAAACACCTCCCAGACCGTCGAAAGGGCCTGCCCAGGCGTCCAGGGGACCGACCAGCACGTCCTTCCGGGCAGGGGTGCCCCGGCCAGCCTCGGCTGACCCGTAAGACCGACTTGGCCCGCCGGACCGGCTCGCCAGGTCTCGACCGGCAAGACCTGCAGGCCGTACCACGCCCGAGGGACCCACTCCTCCGAGGACAGGCGGACCGTCTCTGTCGAGGGACATAGGTTCCCCCGCCAGTACCCGACCCAGGCCCACCCCAAGGCGGCTAAGACGGTCATCCAGAAAATCGCCCGGCGCCGACTTTCCCACGGCCAGCCCTGCCAGGCCCCATACAGCCACGAGGGTACGACCCAACCCATGCACCAGGCCAGCCAAGTGGCCATGTACCCGGTGGCCCGCCCGGCGTCGACCCATCGGAGGACGACTAAGATGAGAGAGCCCAGGACGACGGGCCGGAGGACGTCAGTCCCCCACACCCGCCGAGCGATCCCGGCGGCGATGAAGGCGCCGACGCCTGCCGGGACGGCCGGTCCGACTCCCCCGACACGCAGGGCCACGAGGGCCCCGCCCAAGCTTAGCCCGACCCATCCGAGCCATCGGAAGGTTCCAGATACTGGGTGCCAGGTACCGGTGAAATTCGCCGGAATTTGGGACCTGGCCCCGACGACCTCCCCCCTTCCCCGAAGCCCGTGCAAAAGACGTCGAAGATAGGGGACTTTTCGGGTCGGCGTCCCTTCCAAAGAGCGGTTACCCCGGGCCGCGACCTCCCGCCCGAGGGTATCCAGAAGCCAAACGGCAAAAAAGGGGAGGGGCGTCAGGAACGCACCGACCCAACGGACTGGACCGGCCGGTATGAAGTAAGCGGCCAGCCCGATGGCGACCCAAACGGCCGTCGGGTCGACCGCCCCGTCCATGCCGGCGGCCCACAGGAGGGCCAAGCTCCCACCGGCGACCCGGCCGACCCAAGTCGGACTTCGCCAGAGGAGTAGACCCAGGACCAGCCACCCCAGGCCGTGGACGACTCCGACCGGGAGCCACCCCTGAATGCCGGTTATGAGACCCATGGCCTATCCAATCCGTTCAGCTCGGAAGGATGCAGACCTGAGCGGCCTTTCCTATCGCTCGGGCAATGGACGAACAGCGAGTAGCCCACGGGGTCCCCTCATCCGCTATTCGCCATACCGTTCGGCTATCATCCGTGGACCAGGTAGGCGACGGCAAACCCGACCTGGGCGACGAACATCATGATGTACATGTGGGTCCACGAGATGTGATTCGCATCCGTCGCCAGCTCGTCGGGCCGCCGGAGCATGAGGTATACGACGTAAGTCCCGTAAGCGACCAGCACGACACTCAAGGCGTCTAACAGGTGAGCATTTCCAGTCAGGATGCCGGCCCGGACGCCCACGGGGATTAGCAGGAAGGGGACGATAAAAAAGGGGCTGATGATCTGGGCCGCTCGGCGGACGCCGTACCGGACCGGCAGGGTCCGACAACCGTACGCCCGGTCGCCCTCGATGTCGGCAAAGTCCTTCGTACTGGTGGCGCCCAGCAGGAACAGCCCAAAGATGGTCCCGATGTACCAGGGCTCCCAGCCCCAAATGGTCTTCGCCGAGGACCAGCCGGCGACCTTGAGGAGCCATCCTCGGGGGATGGCGATGGTCACGTTCGCCCAGATCCCGAACCGCTTCGTCCGAAAGGGCGGGGCCGAGTACATCCACGTCATCCCGACGGCGGCGACCGCTAAGATAAAGCACTCGGGCCGCCCCAGGGGCTGGACCCACCAGGCCAGGACGAGACCCACGGCCAGCAAGACCCCGGCGTAGACCTTCGCCACGCCCAGGGGGACCCGGCCGGACGGCAGGGGTCGGTGGGGCTTATTGATCCGGTCGATGTCCAGGTCGTAGACCTGATTGAGGACATTCGACCCCGCATTGAGGACAGCCGCCATCAGACTCCCGAGGAGGATGAACCGGAGGTGGGCCCAGTCCAGGGGCTGGGGCGGCCGGGCGCCCAGAGCCGTCAGTCCCCCGGACAGGAAGCCCAGAGCTGGGGCGATCAGCGTAAAGGGCCGCGCTAATTCCCATAAGGCCGACCCCCAGCCGGGGCGCCGAGTCCACTGCAAGACCTGGGACGTCCACGGGGCGACTCGCAGTTCCGGCATGACCCGCTTTGAAGATTCGGTGTGAGGTCCTGGGTATGGGGTGTCAGGTCTTCAGGGGCTTGGAGACCCCAGCACCCGACACCGTACTACTGTCCCTTCCGCTGACGGCAGGCCTCGACGAACATCTCGAAGACGGCCCGGGCCGCCGCATCGTTCCCGACCATCCATTCGGGGTGCCACTGAATGCCCCAGACCGGAGGGTCCGGGTCGGTCCCCTCGAAGGCCTCGACGAGACCGTCCGGGGACCACGCCGCCGGCCGCACGCGGGGACTCAGGGCCTTAATACCCTGGTGATGACTGCTGTTGACCATCAGCCGGGGGCGACCGATCCACCGATAGAGCACGGAATCCTCGCTCAGGCGGACCTCGTGGGCTGGCTGGGTCGGCGGCGTCTCCGGGTCGTGGGGCACGGCCCCCGGGACCTGAGACGGGATGTCCTGATAGAGGGAGCCGCCCAGGAACACGTTCAGGACCTGACAGCCGTAACAAATCCCCAGGACCGGCAGGCCCCGCTCGAAGGCCGTCTCCAACCAGGCCCAGTCCTGCTGTTCCCGCAGGGGCGACAGCGGACCCAGGCCCGCCTGGGGCGACTCCCCGTAGCGTCGGGGGTCGACATCGCTGTGACTCCCCGTCAGGAGAAGACCGTCCAGGAGTTCGGCGACTTGCCGCCGGACGTCCGCCGCCGGGATGAACGTCAGGACGACCGGGGCCGCCCCGGCTTCCAGGAGGGCCCGTACGTAAGTCAGCCGAAGACGGCACAGGGCCTCGGCCGTATCGACGTCCGGCAGGATGCCGATGATAGGCCGACGAGCACTCTTCATAGGGGACGGACCTCAGTCGGAGGCTGACTGATCAGATGGACGGCGACCTGGTAGAGCCGGTCCAGGAGAGCCTCCGGCGGGCCCTCCGTGGACTTGTTGACGTAATGGGCCGGGGCGCAGTACTCCATCACCCGCTGAAGATTCTCGTCGACCCGCAGGGCCGATAGGAAGATGAGCGGCGCCCGCAGGGTCTGCCCAAAGGCCTGCTCGACCCAACGAAACGCCACGGCCGCCTGCGTCCCGGTCAGGATGGGCATCCGCACGTCCACGATGGCCAACCGAATCGCCTGCTGACTCTGTAAGCACCGGACGGCCGCCTCCAAAAACTGACCACCGTGACGAGCGACCAGGATGCGGTCAAAGAGACCCCGGCCTTGGAAATAGTCTTTCACCATCTCGGCCAGGGTCGCCGTGTCGTCGGCAATGATGAGCGTGCCCCCCCGGGCCAGGGACGCCGGGGGAACCCAGTCGAGGGAAAAGCCGCAGTAGGCACACCGGACCTCCCGACCCCGTTGGCGACCCCGCTCGACCTCGACCTCGTAAACGACGACGTCCTCACCGCAACTCGGGCAAAAGCGCCGACCCTCCATGACCGGTCCTTCCGATTAGGTCCCCGGTACCGGGTCCCGGGTATCCGAGATAGGTTCCCTCACCACCCCTCGGGATCGTAACACATCCCACACGGCCGGGTCCATCCGTTCGTCCTCGGCCAGGTGAATGTACTTGTGAAGCTGGACCTGCAGACGGATCGGGAGACCCGTCGCCAGGATGGCCCGGGCCAGGGCCTTGGCGGGGAACTCCTCATGGGCGGGCGAAAAGAGGACCTCCCACCGCCCGATGAGGTCCATCTCCCGGACGAAATCGACGGCCCAGGCAAAGTCCCGCCACGAGCGGATGACAAACTTGAGTTGATCCCAGGGGGCCAGCCACCGGAAGTTGGGAAAGTAAAAAGTCGGAAAGGCCCCGCTGTCCGGACACTTAACGTCCACGACCTTAATGACCGGCGGCGGGACGTCTTCGATCGACAAGGCCCCGCTCGTCTCCAGCAGGACCCGATACCCCTGACGGAGTAAAAGCTCCATCAGGGGGATGACGTTCTTCTGCAAAAGGGGCTCGCCCCCCGTGATCTCGACCGTCCGGCAGGGATACCGCCGGATGGCCTCGAGGATTTCGTCGTAGCTCATCGGGACGCCACCGTAAAAAGCGTGTTCGCTATCACAATACACGCACCGCAGGTGGCACCCCGTCAGGCGGATAAAGATACAGGGCAAGCCCATCCAGGTGGACTCCCCCTGGATCGAGTAGAAAATCTCCGTGACTTGCAGATACCCGAGACGCATGGTCTACATGCCATCCGCTACTCGATGGGGACTTCCCGAGGGGCCGTCGACCGCCGGGGGACCCGGATGATGAGGAGGCCGTCCCGGTACGTGGCCTCCAGCCGGTCGGGGTCGGCCGCCTCAGGTAGGGGCACACAGCGGGCAAACGGCCCGGTCGGGATCTCGATTCGATAGTATTCCTGCCCTTCTTGAACCGGCGCCAGGCGGCGGGTCCCCCGAATCCAGACCTGGTGGCCCTTGACCCGGACCTCCAGGGCCGCCCGGTCCACGCCGGCAATTTCAGCCTCGATCACGTAACCCTCCGGCGTCTCATAGAGGTCGACCGGGGGTTCCCACCGGGACTCCATGTCGGGGTCGAGGGCCAGACTCTCCGGCCCTCGAAGCAGGGCCTCTTCCAAAATCCGGTTGAGCCGGTCGTAAAGGGCTCGAAGCGTGTCCCGTAAGTCATGCTTCCACACGGCCCACCGCCAGGGACCGGACGTCCACAGAGATGTTAGATTTCCCCATTTGGAAAATCCACCGGACTGGGCTGTCCGGCCATCCGGCCACCGGGCAGTTCGAGAATTCGGCCATGGGACTATCCTGCATCCCGTAGGGGGGTATCGTGCTTGACGGCCTCCGGGGGCGGGCATTATGATTAGAGTGAATCCCCCTTCGTGAAGTGGGCGGGAATAGCTCAGAGGAAGAGCGTCTGCTTGCCATGCAGAAGGTCGCGGGTTCGAATCCCGTTTCCCGCTCCAAGCGAGGAGGCGTCGCCAAGCGGTAAGGCAGGGGCCTGCAAAGCCCTCATTCGGCGGTTCGAATCCGCCCGCCTCCTCCACGTGGGTCTCCCCCGCTCCACGATATCCCGACTCGGCGCTGGGCCCTTTGTCTTTTACGTCGGCCGCCGAACAGCCTTCCCGAACGGCCGACCGGCCCATCGGCCCAAGGCCGGGGCCCGTCACTTCCCCGACGGCCGGATGGCCGCGACCCCGCTCTGACGAGCGGGGCTTGGATAAAAAGACGGCCCATCGGCCGGCCTGGTTACTTCGTCGTCACTCCGTCCCTTTGAAAAACCGTGCTTCCCGGGCGGTGGGAAAGGTCGTTCCGACGCCGTTCTCATGAACCGAACGGCTCTGCTATGCGTCATGGCCCCCTCGGTAAGATGAGCCGCACCTCCAGCCAGTCGGTACTCCCGTCGACGGTCAACGTAACCCACTGACCGGTCGGGACTTGCGCGGCGATCCACGCCTGGACTTCAGGTGGAAGTGCTTCTCGGAGGGTTTCCGGCCATCGGTCTGGCCGGAGCCATAGGACGGCCGCCGGCGAGGAGGCGACCGGTCGGGCGTTTTTCGAGGTTGGCGTGAGTGCGTCTCCGGCGGCCTCCGATTGCAAGTCGTGCCAGAGCCGCTCGCCCAAGTCTGACCCGGCCTCGCCGACGATCAGGTACCCCCCACAGAACTGGCCCGTCAGACGCCACGGGAGCTTGGCCGTCACGTCCGTCAGCTCGAAGGCGTCGGCGCACCCGGGGGCGGCGGGCCGGTCTTGCCACTGCCAGGCTGGGGGCAGATGGCGTCGGACCCAGGGGAGGACCTGGGTCATCGCCGGCGAGGCTCGCAGGAAGGCGACGACCGTCCAGCCCCGGTCCAGACGGGGCTCCCGGAGGCCGAACAGCACGGCGTCTGTAGCCAAGTATCCGATGACCAGACCGAGTGTCGGCGGCTCCAGCCGAAGCCCCGCCGTCCGGGCGGCGATGTCGAGCAAGGCCGTCGGGTCATGAATCCAACCGACCCCGAACACGGCCGCTTCCCGTTCAGCGACGGCCGCCAGTCGGGAAGGTAGCTCTTCCGAACGGGGCACCACTCGGAGGCGGTCCTGTCGGCGCAGGAGCCATACCAGCAGAAGCCCCAGGCCCGCGAGGACGCTGAGGCCCAGGACGACCCATCGCCAGACTTGGGGCCGCGCCCTCATCCCAAGCCCAAACGCCGACGGAAGTCGGCGATCGTCTCCTTCAGGCCCTCTTCCAAGGGGACCCGCGGCTCCCATCCCAGGACGGTCTTGGCCCGCGTGATGTCGGGCTGACGGACCCGGGGGTCGTCTTGCGGGAGAGGCCGGAACTCGATGCGGCTCCGGGAGCCCGTCAGACGAAGGATGAGCTCGGCCAACTCGAGGACCGTCATCTCCTGGGGATTCCCCAGGTTCACGGGGAGATGGTAGTCCGACGTCATGAGGCGATAGAGGCCCTCGACCATGTCGGAGATGTAGCAGAAGGACCGGGTCTGGGAGCCGTCGCCGTAGACGGTCAGGGGTTCGCCCCGGAGGGCCTGGACGATGAAGGTCGGGATGGCCCGGCCGTCGTCCATCCGCATCCGGGGGCCATAAGTATTGAATATTCTTGCTATCTTAGTGTCTACCCCGTGGACCCGGTGGTAGGCCATCGTCAGGGCCTCGGCAAACCGCTTCGCCTCGTCGTACACCCCCCGGGGCCCGATGGGATTCACGTTCCCCCAGTAGTCCTCCGTCTGGGGATGGACCTGCGGGTCCCCGTACACCTCCGACGTCGAGGCCAGCAGAAAACGGGCCCGATGCTTTAAGGCCAGGCCCAACGCCTTGTGCGTCCCCAGGGCCCCGACCTTCAGGGTCTGAATCGGATAGACCTGATAGTCCTTCGGACTCGCCGGACTCGCCAGGTGGTAGACGAACGCCACGGGCCGGTCGACGTAGATGTAGTTCGTCACGTCGTGATGGATGAAGAGAAAGGGCTGATTGTACAGATGGGCGATATTCCGCACGTCCCCCGTCAGGAGATTGTCCATGGCGATGACAAAGTGCCCCTGCTTCAGCAGGTATTCGCACAGGTGGGAGCCGATAAAGCCGGCCCCGCCCGTCACGAGGGCGACCGGTCCATCCATCGGTGGGACCTCGATAAGAATGGGATAGGGATCAGGACATCCCAACGACCGAACGCCTATCGGCCAGGCCTTTATCCGGAACCCCTGAGCCCAGATCCCTGATTCGGCGGGATGAACCGCCGGCCGACGCCGTAGTAGTAAAAGCCCAGCCGGGCCATCCGTTCCGGATTGTAGATGTTCCGGCCGTCAAAGATGTAAGGCTGGCGCATCAGGCTCCGGACCCGCTCGAGGTCGATCTGGCGGAACTCCCGCCACTCCGTGACGATGGCCAGGGCGTGGGCGCCCTCAGCCGCCTCGTAGGCACTGCGGCCGTACACGACCGAGTCCCCCAGGATCGGCCGGACCCGGGGCATGGCCACGGGGTCATAGACCTGCACACGGGTGCCGGCGTCCAGGAGACGCCGGATGAGCTCCAGCGACCGGGCCTCCCGGAGGTCGTCGGTGTCGGGCTTAAACGAGAGGCCCAGGACGCCGATGGTCTTGCCGGCCAGGCCCTCCAGGACGGTCTCCATCTTCCGGACAAAGCGCTCGACGCGGCTTCGGTTGATGCGGTCCGTGGCCTCGAAGATGGAGGCGTCCACGCCGTACCGACGGGCCGTATGAATCAGGGCCAAGACGTCCTTGGGGAAGCACGAGCCCCCGTAGCCCAGGCCGGCCCCCAGGAAGTGCGGCCCGATCCGGTGGTCCATCCCGATGCCCCGGGCGACCATCTCGACGTCGGCCCCCGTCATCTCGCACAGGTCGGCGATGGTATTGATGAACGAAATCTTCATCGCCAGGAAGGCGTTCGAGGCGTACTTGATGATCTCGGCCGTGGCGATGTCGGTCACCAGGATCGGCCGGCCCAGGGGGGCGTACAGCTCCATGACGGTCATGGCGACTTGTTGAGAGGGCGCCCCGATGACGATCCGGTCCGGGTTCAGCATGTCCTGGACAGCCGAGCCTTCTCGCAGAAATTCGGGATTCGAGACGACGTCGAAGGGGACCCGATGTACCTGGTGGGTCTCGATGATCTGCCGCACGAGGTCGCCCGTCCCGACGGGGACCGTGCTCTTGTTGACGATGACTTTATAGTCCTTCATGTGCCGGGCGATGGCCCGGGCCGCCTCCTCGACCTGCCGGAGGTCCGTGTCGCCCGTGGCGTCCGGCGGCGTCCCCACGGCGATGAAGATGACCCGTGCGAAGTCGACCATCTCGGCGACGTCCGTCGTGAATCGGAGCCGGCCCTCGGCCTGATTCCGGCGGACCATTTCCTCGAGGCCCGGTTCATAGAACGGAAGCTCGGACCGCTGGAGCATGGCGATGCGGGCCTCGTCCTTGTCGTAGCCGACGACGTCGTTCCCGAGGTCGGCAAATACGGCGGCCGTCACGAGACCGACGTAGCCGGCGCCGATGACCCCGATCCGCATGACGCCCTCCCGTGGCGTGGATAGGGCAGTTATGATACCGGCGGTTCGGGAGTTCGGCAATCCGGGAGTTCGGGAGTTCGGCAGATGGGCAGGTCGGCAGGTGGGCAGGTCGGGAAGTAGTAAGGTAAGAATGACCCCCGGGGTCGTCCCACGCAGGGGCGACCCGCCGAGCCGCCCCTATGGCCGCCGTCGCTGGCGACGCCGGGGCAGGCCGCCGACGGGGACGCTCGCGGGCCGGTCGGCTCATCCGGGAGACGCCGGCGTGATGTCGGACGTCGGGACCGACCCCCTACTTCCCTATCTGCCGACCTGCCCACCTGCCTATCTGCCGACCTGCCTATCTGCCGAACCCTCGAATGCCCGAATTGCCGAATCCCCGAATGCCCCCTATCATATACCGTCAACGGCCGGAGGTCGGGCCATGGGTCGATTCCACTTCGGCGTCGTGGTCTTCCCCGGAAGCAATTGCGACTACGATGCCTATCACGTCGTCCGTCATGTCCTCGGACAGACAGCCGACTTCGTGTGGCATCAGGACACGGACCTCACGGGCCTGGACGTCCTGATCCTGCCGGGCGGGTTCTCTTATGGGGACTATCTGCGGACGGGGGCGATGGCCCGCTTCAGTCCCGTCGTACAGGCCGTCCCGGACTTCGTCGCCCGGGGCGGGATCGTCTTGGGCATCTGCAACGGCTTTCAGATCCTCCTGGAGGCCGGCCTCTTGCCGGGGGCGATGCTTCCGAATAAGGGACTGGCCTTCATCTGTGACGACGTCTACATCAAGCCCCTGCGGTACGACACGCCCTTTACGTGTGCCGTCCCCCCGGGCCGGGTCCTGCGGGTGCCCATCGCCCACTATGAGGGCCAGTACTTTGCACCGGCCCGAACCCTGCGGCGCATCCGTCAGAACGGCCAGGTCGTCTTCCAGTACTGCGACCCGTCCGGTCGGGTCCGGCCGTCGGCGAACCCGAACGGGAGCCGCGGGGCCATCGCCGGGCTGATGGACGAGACGGGCCGCATCCTGGGGATGATGCCTCATCCGGAGCGGGCCTCCGAAGCCGTCTTGGGGAGTACCGACGGGCGATGGGTTTTTGAATCCATCGTGACGTACCTGGAGCGTCAGACGGCGGCCCGGGCCGTGGCTTGAGGAAATGTCGTGACGGGGGGCACGGCCGTGGCCGTGCCCTCGAGCCGGGCTTAACCCCCCAGGGGGATCCGCCCGATGGTGGCAAAGAGCAGGATGAAGTCGATGAGCAGGACGTAAATCACCAGCGACTCGATAAACGCCAACCCCAGGATCAGCAAGCCCCGGATGGCGTCCGCCGAGCCGGGATTCCGGGAAATGCCCTCGCAGGCCGAGACCAAGGCCCGGGACTGCGAGATGGCCCCGATGGAGGCGGCGATGGCCAGGGCGAATCCGGCCGTCACGACCAGCCACGTGAAGGCCCGCAGGCCGTCGCCGCCGGCCGCACTCCCGGGCTCGGCGGCCAGCGCCGCGCCGCCTGCCACGATCCACAGCGTCAACGTCGTAGCCAGCCACTTGCGCATCGTCGATTCCCTCCTTGAAGAAAAGTGACGAAGTGATGAAGTGACGGAGTGATGGAGTCAAAAAAGGGTTTCCAAAATAGAGAACCCGAAGAAATCGACTCCCTTACCCGGTCCCTTTCATCACTCCGTCCCTTTCACCACTTCGTCACTCCGTTGCAAGCGATCTCATAAATCTGACCATAGACCATGGACCATCGACCCCAGACCATAGGCCGGCTTGGGTCCCGGGGTCCATGGTCCGTGGTCTATGGTCCTCGGTCTGGGGTCTGGGGTCGGATATCGAGGGTCCGATCCCGGTCCCGTCGGATGGATGAGACGGGTCCTACTCCGTCACTCCAGTCACTCCATCACTTTCAGTGATGCTCCTCGCCGGCGACGGCCCCGGCGATGTAGCTGACCGAAAGCATCACGAACACCAGCGCCTGCACGAAGCTCGTGATGATCGCCAAGACCATGACCGGCAGGGGAGCGATGATCGGGAAGATAAACATGAACAGGATCAGGATGACGGTGTCCTCCCCGAAGATGTTCCCGAACAGACGGACCGACAGGCTCAGGACCCGGGCCAGGTGGCTGATGATCTCGACGGGCAGGAACAGCCAGGCCAGCCACCAGACGGGCCCCATGAAGTGCCGGATGTAGCCCAGCAGACCGTGGGTCCGGATGCCTTCCAGGTGGTAGTACAGGAACACGAAGATGGCCGCCCCGGCCGTCACGTTCAGGTTGCTGGTCGGCGAGGCCAGGCCCGGAATCAGGCCCATGAGGTTGGCCAGCAGGATGAAAAGGCCGACCGTGCCGATGACGGGCACGTACCGCTCGCCCCGCTCCTCCCCGATCATGTCCACGCAGAGGCCCCGGATGAACTCGTAGTAGCCCTCCAGGACCTGCTGGACCGGCGTCGGCACGATCCGATAGCGATTCCGATACAGACTGAACAGCACGGACACGGCGACGACCAAGATCAGGACCATCGTCAGGGCGATGGCGTCCCGCTCGGACATCGAAATGCCCAGCTTCTGGAGGAGATGGTGGAACTGCACGGCGATCCACGGCGGTACTTCCAGGTGCTCCATCGTGGCACGCCTCCAGGTTGTCAAGAGTGACGTAGTGACAGAGTGACGAAGTGATGATGTAATGATTATCCCGACTTGTCCATCTGTCTATCTGCCCATCTGCCGACCTGCCGACTGCCCTTCTCCCACGGGTCCCGTCCGCCGGCGGACAAACTGAACGGCCATCCCGACCCACCCGATGAAGAATCCGATGACGATCCCGAGGCCGGACAACTTCCCACCGACGAGGCCCAACCAAATCCACAGGCCGTACAGGCCCCACTTGGCCATCGTCCAAAAGACCCACCCCCGAAGCCCCCGCGCCCGGCCCCTCTGCAAGACGGCATCGACGGCCTGGGTCGTCGTGGCGATGAGCAGGACCCAGCTGTAATGGGCCAGCAAGACGCCCCAGGCGGCGCTGACCAGCGTATGCATGTGGCTCCCATCAGGGTCCCGGGTCCCAGTTTCGGGAATATCGTGACGGCGGGACAGGGCCGGCCTTTCCCTCAGGGCCTCATCACGCCATCACTCGACGCTCACGGCCGCCGGCGCCGCTCCCACCGCGTGTAGGCTCTATAAAAGTTATAGAAACCGGCCACGACCCCCAGCAGGGCCATCACCAGCGTAAACACGGGCGTCGTCTTCCACCACCGGTCCAAGCCGTACCCGATGGCCAGGCCGACGGCGATGGACGACGGAAACATCAGGGCGATTTGGACCCACTCGCCGTATTCCCGGGCGTCTTTCCAGCGGGGACCCCGGCGGGGCGGCAGAGGGGTGACCGGACCCGGCTTCATGTCCGACAGACCTCCGGGGCTCCCGTCCGCCCCAAGACGGTCGTCGGACCCGTTACCGGGCCGCCGGTGCCTCGTGGGAGACGGACTCTCCGGTCCGGGCCGGGACGACGGCCGGGAGGGACCGGGGAACCCCCGTCAGCTCCTGAGGTCGGACCTTGTAAAGGATATACTCGATGGGCTTTTCCATCCACCGGAAGTAAGGCTTCGGATAGATGCCGACCTGAAAGGCCAGGAGGACCAGGGGCAGGAGGCTCAGAAACTCGTTCCACCGCAGGTCCGGTAGGTTCTCGTTCTCGGGCTTCGTGACCGGCCCGAAGATCACCCGTTGATACAGCCACAGCATATAGCCGGCCCCCAGGACGATGCCCCAGCCGGCCGCAAAGCCCCACCAGAAGTCCTCCTTCAGGGCCCCCTGCAGGATGGGGAATTCCCCCATGAAGCCGTTCAGACCCGGCACGCCGATGGACGACATGGCGATGATCCCAAAGATGGCCGCATAGGCCGGCATGACCCGGTAGAGACCCCCATATTCGGAAATCAACCGTGTGTGGCGTCGGTCGTAAATGAAGCCGACGATCAGGAACAAGGCGCCCGTACTGATCCCGTGGTTAATCATCTGGAGGGTCGCCCCCGATAGGCCCGGCGCATTGAGGGCGAAGATGCCCAACGTCACAAAGCCCATGTGGCTGACGCTCGAGTAAGCGATCAGACGCTTCCAGTCCCTCTGCATCATGGCGACCAGGGCCCCGTAAATGATGGCGATGATCGACAGGCCGATCATCCACGGCAGGAACGTCCGGGTCGCGTCGGGCAGGATCGGCAGACTAAAACGTAGGAACCCGTACGTCCCCATCTTCAAGAGGATCCCCGCCAGGATGACGCTCCCGGCCGTCGGGGCGTCTGTGTGAGCATCCGGAAGCCACGTGTGGAACGGGAACATCGGGACCTTGATGGCAAACCCCAGGAAGAAGGCCAGGAAGATCCAGTCCTGCAGGTATTCCGGCAGGGCCAACTGATGGAACTTCAGGACGTCGAACGTCCGTTCCCCCGTCATCGTGTAGTAGTAATAGTGCAGGGCGATGATCCCCAACAGCATCAGGACGCTCCCAAACAGCGTGTACAGGAAGAACTTGATGGCCGAGTACAGCTTCCGGTCGCTCCCCCAGATGCCGATGAGGAAGTACATCGGGACGAGCATGACCTCCCAGAACACGTAGAACAGGATGAAGTCCAGCGACGTGAAGACCCCCAGCATGCCCGTTTCCAGGATCAACAGGAAGATGTAGTACTCCTTGACCCGATGCGTGATCGAGTACCACGAGCACAGGACCGAGATGGCGCTCAGCAGGGTCGTCAGCAGGACCAGAAGCAGGCTGAGGCCGTCGATGCCCATGAAGTACTGGATCCCCAGGGACGGGACCCAGGGGACCTTCTCGACGAACTGCATCTTGAGGGCCCCGCTGTCAAAGGCCGGGACGAGCCGGAGGGAGACCAGGAACGTGGCGATGGCAAAGGCGTTGGCGACCAGCTTGATCGCCCGCTCGCCCTTTACAAACAACAGGATCAGGGCGCCCAGGACGGGAAGAAAACAGATGACCGACAGAATCGGAAAACCGACGGTATCTCGGGCATAGACCAGCGTGTACTCCATCCGCGCCTCCCACGGTGCGGGAGTTCGGGAATTCGGGCATTCGGCAGGTCGGCAGGTGGGCAGGTTGGCAGATGGGCAGATGGGCAGGTGGGCAGATGGGCAGTCGGTCGATGGGCCGGTCGGGCGACGGGCGTCTATCCCCGGACACCGGCCGTCATGCCGGTGTCCATCGATCCCAGCGCCAGCCGTTAGGCTGGCGTCTATACGAATAACTCGATGTGCATGGGGCGACCCGCCGAGCCGCCCCTATGGCCGCCGTCGCTGGCGACGCCGGGGCAGGCCACCGACGGGGACGCTCACGGGCCGGTCGGCTCATCCGGGGGAAGGCCGGACGTCGGGACCGATCCCCTACTTCCCTATCTGCCGACCTGCCCACCTGCCTATCTGCCGACCTGCCTATCTGCCGAACTCCCGAATTCCCGTCTCAAAACACCAGCATGTAAAACAACAGCAGAAACAGGGCCAGGACGATGGCCCCGAAGACGTACTGCTGGGCCAGGCCCGTGTGCGCCCGCCGGAGGGCCCCGCCGACCTGGCGGACGCCCTCGGCGACGCCGTTGACAAGGCCGTCCACGCCGTAAAAGTCGGCCCGGCCCGAGAGGTCCGCCACCGTCCGGGTCAGCCAGGCCGTGCCGTTGACGATGCCGTCGACGATGTGCACGTCCAACCACGCCAGGAGATTCGCCAGACCCAGGAGGGGCCGCACGACCAGGGCGTCGTAAATCTCGTCCACATAGTATTTGTTGGCCACCAGGGTGTACAGCGGTTCTGAAGCGGCCGCCACCCGGTCGGGGAGTTCAGGCCGCCGATGGTACAGGACGTAGGCGACCAAGAACCCGAGCAGGCCGGCCCCGACCGAAGCCAGCATCAGGAGCGACTCCAGCCCCAGGCTGGGCGCATGGGCCGTCCCGTGGGCCGCCGGGACCTTCCAGATGGAAGGCTCCAGGAAATGGTGGATCTGGATCGCCTCCAGGGGCCGGAGCAAGGTCCCGAGGACCGGTATGTGGAACCACGCCGCCGGCAGGCCAACCAGACCGCCGACGACCGACAGGACGGCCAGGATCCGAAGCGGCACGGTCATGTTGGGCGGCGACTCATGAATGTGATGACGGGTATGCTCGTCCATCCGTTCCGGCCCGAAAAACGTCAGGAACCACAGCCGGAACATGTAAAAGGCCGTCAACCCCGCCGTGACCGTCCCGAGGCCCCACAGGACGGGTCGGCTGTATGGGCTCACGAAGGCCTGCAGGAGGATTTCGTCCTTGCTGAAGAAGCCCGAAAAGAGGGGCATGCCGGCGATGGCCAGGACGCCCATCGTCATCGTCCAGAAGGTCGTCGGCAGGTACTTTCGCAGGCCGCCCATGTGACGCATGTCCTGCTGATGATGGAGGGCGTGGATGACGCTCCCAGCCCCTAAGAACAAGAGGGCCTTGAAGAAGGCGTGCGTGACCAGATGGAAGATGGCCGCCGAGAAGGCCCCGACGCCGGCCGCCAGGACCATGTACCCCAACTGGGAGACCGTCGAGTAAGCCAGGACCCGCTTGATGTCGTACTGGGCCGTCCCGATGGTCGCCGCAAACAGGGCCGTCACGGCCCCGATGAGGGCGACGACCCCGAGGGCGTCCGGCGCCATCTGATACAGGGGGTTGCACCGCACGATCAGGTACACGCCGGCCGTCACCATCGTGGCGGCGTGGATCAGGGCGCTTACAGGCGTCGGCCCCTCCATCGCATCGGGAAGCCACACATACAACGGAATCTGGGCCGACTTGCCCGTCACGCCCATCAGCAGGAAGAGGCCGATGGCGACCAGGATGGGGTCGTTCACCCGATAGACCCCGCTGACGACCTGGGCAAAGACGTCGTCAAACCGAAGGCTCCCGAACTGGAGAAACACCAGCATCATGCCGATCAAAAAGCCCAGGTCCCCGATACGGTTCACGAGGAAGGCCTTCTTGCCGGCGTTGGCCGCCGACGTGCGGTCCGCCCAGAAGCCGATCAGGAGGTACGAGCACAGGCCGACGCCCTCCCAGCCGACAAACAGCAGGAGGAAGCTACTGCTCAGGGCCAGCGTCAGCATGGCAAACATGAAGAGGTTCAGGTACGAAAAGTACCGGGCGTAGTCCGGGTCTTCCCACATGTAGCCCGTCGAGTACACGTGAATGAGGAACCCGACGAAGGTCACGACCAGGGCCATCACGACCGACAGGGGGTCGATCAACAGCTCGACGGGCACGTGGAGACGGGCGCTCTCACCCGTCGGGAGGCGCACCGGCCCGACGTTCAGCCAGTCGTAATAGGTCACCGTGAAGTGCCGCGCCTCGGGCGGATACTGAACGAAGTGGACGAGCAAGACGAAGGCCAGGAGGCACGACGCCAGCGTCGTCCCACAGGCGATCGTGTGGACGACCCGCTTGGAAAACCGTCGTCCGAAGACTCCATTGACGAAGGCGCCCAGGCCCGGCAGTAAGGGGATCAAGCCGACATACCAGAACGGTGTCGTCATCGTCGTATTCCCTCGGGATAACGCCCAGACGTCACGCGGGACGGTGACGCCCTCCGGACATTAGAAAAGGGCGAAGGGCGTGGAGCCCAGAGTCGTGACGACCGGTCGGCCGTGTTTTTGGCGTTCGTGACGGCGTGACGGCGTCACGACGTCACGGCGTTCGGCCCGACTCCTTCCGCCCGAGCGACGGCTTCTCTTCAACCCCCGTCCCGCCGTCACGTTGGAATGGCAACCCTGCTCTTGGGCGAGCGGGGCTCGGACCCCATCCGCCATTCCCATCCTGCATCTTGTATCCTGTAATCCGTAACCTGGGGTAGTAATCACGACCGGCACCCAGGCCCCTTTCGTCGAGGTAAACCGCTCGGTTGAGATATCGGAAGAGTCGGCAGAGAAGGCCCTACCCTACCAAAGCGATACCCCCCTGTCAAGTTTGGGGAGTTTCGGCGGGCGGCGGGTAGGCCGATGGGCCGACGGGGCGGCGGGAAGCCGGCGCCGCCGTCGCCCGATGGCGTTCTACTTCGGAGATATCGGTATAACGGCCCACGTTCCGACCGACCCCATTTTTCACGACCCCTCCCCGACCGGCCCATGATGACGGCCCGTCTCATCGTCCCGAACTTGGCATTCGAGCCCCTTCCTCCTTAGAATGCTCCTACCTTGCAGGGTTTGGCTCGGGGTGAGGCGCAAAATGCGTTGGGATCTCTTTGACGTCCGTCTCCAGGGTCCCCGTATCGAAGTCCAGGCCTGCTGGAGAGTCCCTTGGCCCCGGCTTCAGGTCTTCTCGGTCCTGATGGACTTCGAGCGGATGCCCGCCTGGTTGCCCCGCTTGGACGAATCGGTCGTCCTGGACCGGAACCCTTCACGCATGCACGTCCGGCAGGTCGGCCGATTTCTGGGACTCACGCTGGCCGTCGACTTGGAAGTCCGGTGGGTCGAGCCTGAGCGCATCGAATTCGTCCAGGTTCGGGGGAGCTTTGACAGCTTCGAAGGCCGTTGGGAGTTGCAAGCCCTGGAAGACGTGCCCGAGGGGACCCGGATCTGCTATGAGCTGAAAGCCGCTCATCCCCTGGCCCGATTGGCCGCCTGGGTCAGCCCTTACGTCCGGACTGAAATTCAGGAACAATTGGAAAGCCTGGACGCTTACATGCATCGGCTCTGGGGGCCCCAGGCCGGCCGAGCGGGCGAGTAGCGCGCGGCGAGTCAGGCATGGCCCCTTCGTCTGAGCCGAACGGACCTGCAGATAAAGACCCTAGGACTTACGCAGTTGCCTGCGCTTCCCCCTGTGTCCGGGCGGCCGGCCGCCGACCCGGGCGTCGGCCGTCCAGCCCGACCCGGACAGGAAGGGGGCGACCGGGAGCGCCCATGACCCCCTGCCCCCATCGGGGCGACTGGAGCCGCCCGAAGAGGTCTCGGCCCTCCTCGGACCGGCCCGTCCCCCCGAGGGGGAGTCTCGCCCGGCCCCGCAGGGCAATGTTCCAGGCCGCCAGGATGTGGCGGTTCCCCTCCAGGCCACACCGGGGACACACGAGCTCTTCCCGCCCCCTTAGGCCCGCCCCGCATACCGGGCAGGTCGAGCTCGTGCCCCTCAGGTTCACCTCCAGGAGGGGGACCCCGTAGACCCGGGCCTTGTGTCGGAGGATGGCGTGAAACGTCCGGATGCTCCAGTGATTCAGAAGCCGCCGCCGGAGCCGCTTGGGCAGGGACGCGGCGACCCGCTCCTTCAGCCCCCGGAGCCTCTCCAGGACCAGGGCCCCGCTTGCGCTCAGGGCCATCCAGACGAAGGCGCATGCCACAATATGCCAGAATTCCCGGGTTCGGTTATGTCGCCTCCGGCCATGCTTTTCGGCGATCTTCTTCTTCGCCCTCGGATTCTGCTTGCCCCGGGTGCCCCGCCGGACCCGCCGGTCGTGCTCGGCGTTCTTCTCGGCCGCCCACGACGTGTCCACCGTCCAGGCCGTGCCGTCGAGTCCGTAGCCGTCCAGGCTCCGCTCGTTACTGTCGATGCCGTATACCTCCCCCGGCTCGTAGACGGGGAGGGTCGGGAACTTCAGGGGGATGATGAGGGTCGTCCGGCTGAGGGTCGGCTCCCCGGCCACGCACTCGCCCCGCGCCCATGCCTCGACGAGTCTCCGGTACTTCCCGTGAGGCCGGAACCGCAGGACGATGGGGTCCCCATCGTGGGGCCGGACGGCGATGCGGACGGTCAGCTCCGTCCCGTCCCACGCCCACCGAAAGACGCTCTTATCGACATAGACCCAGGTCCTCCGGACCTCGGGCTTGTCTTTCCCTTCCCGCCCCCGGCGCCGCCGCCGCCGGAAGGCATGGACGACGGCCGCCGCCGTCCGGGCCGACTTCTGGGCCCACGTCGAATGAAGGTCCGGAAAGCGAGCCCGGAAGGACGGATAGAGCGCCTGGACTATCGTGTGGGTCGCCGTCTTGCCGTTCTCCAGGGCCCAGGCGACGGCCGCCCGGACCATCGCCCCGCACTTTTCGAGCAGGCGGTCCACCTCGGGGACCGGCGAAAACCGGAACTTCAGGCTCAGGGTCGTCACGACGGGGACCTCCGACGGCCGGTAACATTTTACCCGTCTTTCACCGTCTGGTCAAGAGTCCGACCGCTTGGAGACCGGCTTAGCTCATGGGTCATAGCTCATGGCTCATGGCCATTCGCCATTCGCTACTCGCTACTCGCCATTCGCCATCCGCTACTCGCCATCCGCCGACATGCGGGAGGCTCAGCCCATCGATGGAACTCATCCCAACTGCGTAACTCCTAGACCCAATACCCAACACCGCTTCACATATCAACCGTCCGCAGGACGAGGGCCGAGTTTTTGGACCCGAAGCTGATGCAATTGCATAGGGCCACGCGGACCCGGGCCGGGATCGCCCGATTCGGCACGTAGTTCAGGTCGCACGCCGGGTCCGGAAACTCGTAATTGATCGTCGGATGGATGAAGTCCTTCTGCATGCAGATGAGCGTGGCGACGACGCCGGCCGCTCCCGAAGCCCCCTGAGGGTGGCCGATCAGGGACTTCGTGGCGCTCATCGGGATCTCGTAGGCCCGGGGCCCCAGGGCGAGCTTCAGGGCCTTCGTCTCCAGGGCGTCGTTCAGCTTCGTCGAGGTCCCGTGCAGGTTCACGTAGTCGACGGCCTCCGGGCCGACCCCGGCGTCCGCCAGGGCCTGGCGGATGGCCCGGGCGACCTCGACTCCGTCGGGTTGGATCTGGACCCGGTGGTAAGCGTCGCACGTCGAGCCGTAGCCGATGACCTCGGCGACGGGCCGGACGCCCCGGGCGACGGCCCGGTCATAGTCTTCCAAGATCAATACCCAGGCGCCCTCGCCGAGGACGAAGCCGTCCCGCGCCCGGTCGAAGGGCCGAGACGCCCGTTCGGGACAGTCGTTGAACCCCGTCGGCACGGCCCGCATCTGGCAGTACCCCGTCAGGATGGCCGGCGTGATGCAGGCGTCTGCGCCGCCCGTGACGACGACCTGGCTCCGTCCGTACCGGATGAGCTGGTAGGCGTAGCCGATGGCGTCCGTCGAGCTGGTGCACCCGTTGGAGACGACGTGGCTCATCCCGCGAAAGCCAAACCGGATGGACACCTCGCTGGCCAGCATCCCGACGATAGAGGCCGGGATGGCGTACACGCTGGTCCGACGCCGCTGACCCGCAAAGTACAGCCGGTACTGCCGCTCGGCGAACTCGATGCCCCCGCCGGCCGACCCAAGGACGACGTCGACCGCCTGCCGCTCGGCCAAGCTCATCCGCCGGGGGTCCAGGCCAGCCATCGCCAGGGCCTCCTCGACGGCCAGCCATAACATCGGTACGACCCGTCCGAGGCGCTCCCGGTCGGCGCGGGACTCGATGAAGTCCTCCGGCCGAAAGTCCGGGACCTCGGCGACGACCGTGCAGGTGATGGACTCGTCCGGCTCGAATAGGGTCAGCCGGCGGGTGGCGCTCCGACCCTCGGCGAGTCCCCGAGCGAAGGCCTCCACGCCGATCCCGAAGGGCGTGACACAGCCAAAACCGGTTACGGCGACCCTGGGCATACCTGAGCCCTTTGCTTCGTCATGTCGTCACGCCATCCCACCGTTCAGAGACCCCGGGTCCGTCGGTAAATCCACGCCAGGAGGGAAGGATACCGCCCTATGAGGCCGAGCGTTATCGAGAGCCCCCCAGGCCGCCGCCGAAGCCAATCCAGCCACCAAGTCGTCCGAAGCCGGGCGGCAAAGGCCTGCCGCCACCGACGGTCATACCGTTCGAGGACGGCCTCGGGATGGAGCCAGTCTGTCCAGGCCTCAGTCACACACTCGGCCCACAGAAGGGCGCTCTGTAGGGCCATCCCGATGCCGTCCCCCGAGAAGGGATGGACGCAACCGGCCCGGTCTCCGATCAGGGCCACGCCGTTCCAGGCCCGCCGTCCGAACCCGAACCCCGGGTGGACCGTCGCCCGAAAGGGCGTCCAGTCGGAGGCCCCGTCCAACCGTTCCCGGAACGCCCGGTTCCGACCGGCCAGATATTCAAGAAGGGTCATGAACTTTCCGCCCAGGTGCCGGAAGAATGCCGGCTCCACCAGCCCGCCCAGGTTGACCCGCCCGGCCTCGACGCTCCCCAGGCCGACGTAGCCGTGCTCGAAGAAGTACAGCTCGACCCGGCGATCGACGGCTGGACATCGAAGGTGAACGCTGAAGGCGATGAAGCCGCTTTTTCGCCGGCCCGGCGGGTCCAGACCGGCCAAAGGGACGACGGCTCCGGACTTGACGCCGAAGGCACCTGCGACAAAGCGAGCTTGGAACTCGACCGCCGTGAGGTCCTGGACCTGCCGAGCCCGGACGCAGAAGCCGTCGCCCACCCGGGAGACGGCCGTCGCCTCGTACCCCTCGAAGACTTGAGCCCCGCAGAGGGCCGCCCACCGGAGGAGCCAATCGTCGAATACGAAGCGGCTCAAGCCCCAGGCTGGCGGGTCCAGGGGAGCCTCGACGGCCCGGCCGCCCCCGTAGAGGCCGACGGTTTGGATCGGCACGGCCGGCAGACGACGAAACGCTTCGCCGGCTCCGAGGAGGTCCAGGGCGACGGCGCATTCCGGCGACAGGAACTCGCCGCACACCTTGGGTTGCGGGTGCACATGCCTTTCCAGGACGGCGACCGAAAGGCCCGCCTGCGCCAGTCGGGCCGCCGCCGTCGCCCCTGCCGGGCCGCCCCCGATGACGACGACGTCCCAGGTCTCTCCCGACCGCACGGCTACCGCCGCTCGTAGGTCCCCATGCACTGGGCCTCGGCCAGCACGTGGCCCCGCATGCGGGCCTCGACTTCCGCCCGTCGAGCACCGCCCGGGAGTCCCAGCGTCGGGACGTCCAGGGCGTACAGCTTGAAGAAGTACCGATGCCGGCCGTGGCCCCGCGGCGGGCAGGGGCCCCCGTAGCCGACCCGGCGGAAGTCGTTGACGCCCTGCTTGATGCCCCCGACGTCGGCCTGCTTCGGGAAGGCCTCCGGGAGCTCGGTCTGATGGGCCGGGATGTCGTAGACGACCCAGTGCGTGAACGTGCCGACGGGCGCGTCGGGGTCGTCCATGATGAGGACGAAGCTCTGCGTACCGGCCGGCGCTTCGGACCACGTCAGATGGGGCGACGCGTCGGCCCCGTCGCACGTGTAGCGGGCCGGGATGGCCTGCTGGTCCTGAAAGGAACGGCTGGACAAACGCATGGTGACTCCCCCGCCAGGTCCCGGGAGCCGATAGCGAAATCGGGCGCCCCGCCGGGACCGGCTTCTTGTAACGGTCTATGGGACGGCGTAGTATTATACTCCCTCACTTCACCGACCGGAGGTTCCCGATGCGAAAGGGTATTGCCGTGCTCTTTACCCTCCTGTTCATCGGCGGCACGGCCCTGGCGGCCGTCAAGGGCTACAGCCTGACCGTCAAGGGCATTTCCTGTGAGAAGTGTGCCGCCAACATCCAGAAAGCCCTCAAGAAGGTCGAGGGCGTCTCGGACGTTCAGACGGACTGGGAGAAGAAAGTCGTTCAGCTCAAGCTGGACGACTCGAAGACCTCGCTGGACCAGGTCAAGAAAGTCCTGGCCGACCTGGGCTACGAAGTCAAGGACGTCAAGGAAGTCCAGGAGTAAGACGACGGAGCGGCGACACGTCTGCGGCCTTGGGCAGGTGGCGAATGGGCGGCCAGCGTCGGTCCCGGGTGCCGAGTCCCACGGCCCGAGAGACCGGCCCACCGGAAACGAGAGCCTCCCTCGGTCTGCTTATTTGCCAGCTTGCCCAAGGTAGTGCAGGACGAGAGTCGTCATGGCCCGGACGCCGACGCCGATGCTCCGCTCGTCGGCGTCGAACTCCGGCGTGTGGAGCATCCGGACCGTCGGGTCCTCCGGGGCCCGAACGCCGAGCCAAAAGTAAAAGCCCGGGATTTGCTGAGCGTAGAATCCAAAGTCCTCGGCGCCCATCTGGGCTTCGGTCCGGATGACCCGGTCCGCCCCCAGGAGCTTCTGGAGGGCCGGGACCATGGCCCGCGCCAGGGCCGCATCGTTGACCGTCACGGGCGTCATGGCCTCATAGCGGAACTCATACGTCGCCCCGTAAGCCTCCGTGATCCCCCGGATGATCTGCTCCATGAGGACGGGAATCCGCCGTCGCGTCTCCTCATTCAGGGTCCGGACCGTGCCCTCCAGACGGGCATCCCCCGGGATGATGTTGAACCGATTGCCGGCCTGGAAGACGCCGACGGAGACGACGGCCGGCTCCCGGGGGTCCAGCTGGCGGCTCAAGATGGCCTGGAGGTTGACGACGACCTGAGAACCGACGTAGATAGGGTCGATGCCCTGATGGGGATAGGCCCCGTGGGTCTGCTTGCCGTGGACGATGACCTCGAAGCGGTCGGCGCTGGCCAGGATGGGACCCTCCGTGTAAGCGACCGTGCCGACTGGCAGAAAGGGCGCCGAGTGAAGGCCGAAGATGGCCTGGACCCTGGGCTGGTCCAGGACCCCCTCCCGGATCATCAGGGAAGCGCCGCCCTCCTCGCCGGGCGGGGGGCCTTCCTCGGCGGGCTGGAAGATGAAAACGACGGTCCCCGGCAGGGGGCGGCCCTCCCGCTTCCACTGCACGAGGACTTCCGCCGTCCCGAGGGCGACCGTCATGTGGACGTCATGCCCGCAGGCGTGCTTGACGCCCGGATTTCGAGACTTGTACGGTACGTCGATGGTCTCCTCGACAGGTAGAGCGTCCATGTCGGCCCGGACGGCCACGACCGGACCCGGCCGGTTGCCCCGCAGAATCCCGACGACGCCCGTCTTGGCCACGCCCGTCCGGACCTCGTCGAGACCCAAGGCCCGGAGACGCTCGGCGATGAACTTCGAGGTCTCGAATTCCCGATTGCTCAGCTCGGGATACATGTGCAGGTGACGGCGGGTCTCGATGAGGCGAGCCTCCAGGGCCTGCGCCTTCGCGGCGACGGCCTGGAGCGTCGCCGCGTCCGGCGAGGCCGCCGGCCCGGCGCCCCCGGCGATGCCCAGGCCGATCCCAAGTAAAAACGCCATCCCGATAACGAACCGGGTCATCCGTCGACCTCGTAAGGGTGAGGAGTATAACCAACAGGCTACCTTCGAACCCTGCATTTCCAGGGCCTCGGCCTCCGGTGTCAGGTGTTGGGACCTCCCATCTATGAAGGGGGCACCCCAGACGACTGACCGACGATATATAGGGGATTCGACCACAGAAAGGTCAGGCCGTGGATCAAGAGCGCCGGCAGGGTATTCCCCCAGTCCTGAGTCAATAGCCAGTATATCAAGGCTACGATGACGCCGCCCTCCAGGGCCGACCAGCCGGCGAGGGCCCAGACGACGGTCGGGGACTCGGACGCCGCCGGGGCCTCCGAGGGCCCGGCCGCCGAGCCGATCCGCCGGGCCTTCTGGACGGCCCATATCCCCAGAAGCCATGCCCCCAGGACCAGGCCGACGAAGCCCCACCGAATCCAGCGCAGGAAGAGGTCCTCCGGAGGACGGATCGGATTCTTCATGATGCGGGGAAAGACCCCCAGGACGATGACGGACGTCGTGACCATTCCGAGGAGAAAGCTCGTCCACAGGACCCACAGCCGGCGTTGCATGGAGACGCCTCCGGAGTTCGGCCGTGCGGCCGGGCCGTCCCGATCCAGGTCCCGCTCGTCCCAGAGAGCGGGTTCCCGTCGGCTACCCGCCCGCCTCCGGCGGCCAAGCGCCCAGGATCCGTCGGATCGCCACGACCTGGCCGAGGTGGTAGGCGTTATGGTCCGCCACCAGAAGGACTTCCCGCAGGTAGGTATGCTCCTGCGCATGCGGGATCGGGGCCGTCAGGTCCAGCGCAGGGTCCTGTACGATCTGGACGACGGCCTCCAGGTCGGCCAGGAATTGACGGACCGTCGCCTCCCAGACGGCGTCGGGCAGGGCCTCGGGGACTTCGGTCGGCCAGTAACCCTCCGGCCAGGGCGGCGACACCCAGGCCGGGTCCTGCATGTAGCGCAGGATGTCTTCCTGGGCGATGCGCATGTGTTCTAAGATCTCCCAAATCGAGCGGAGCTCCCCGGGCAGACGCCGCGTGCGGAGGGCGGGCGGTAAGTCGGCCAGGGCCTGGGCCGGCGGGACGTGGGCGCTCCCGCCCCGGAGCAGTTCGACGAGGTCGGCCCGAAGTCTTCGGTCATCCATCCCAAGCCTCCCCAGCAGGTAATGACATGAAGAATAACGGGTCTCATGAGGTCCATAGAGCCTCGGCGACTCCGTCCCTTCCCGGTTACGGGGTCTCCGGGCTCGCCGCCGGGACGGCCTCCGCCGGGACCGGTCGAATCGCTTCGACGAGGGCCGAGGCGTCCGTAAAGACGAGGCTCAGGTGCGCATAATAGGCGAGACGGCTCCACAGCCGGGCCCACAGCCCGGCCGCAAAGGTCAGCCACCCGAGGGCGACGGCCGTCGCCGGATGCAAGGCCATCCAGAGCTTATGGACAAGAGCCAGGGCCGAGACGGTACCCAGGGGGACGAGGGCATACACGACGACCAGCCCCAGGGCCGTGTCCCACCGCCCCAGAGCCGTGCGTATAGCCCGCCAGGCCGAAAGCCCCGGCTTCCGGACGGTCTGCATGGCCAGGACCCGTGTCAGGTCCCAGTGAAACCCGGCGACCCATAGGCCCAGGACGGCGACGGTCAGGCCCCCGTAAAACGCCGGGACGACCCATCCGTCCCGGTGCGTCCGGACGAGGAGGGCCAGAAGACCCCGCCACGCCAGGAAGCCTCCCACGGCGACACCTATCCAGGTAAGGAACCACAGGGGCCACGCCTGAATCTGGCGGCCCAGCGTGCGGGTCCCCAGCAGAAGGCCTGTCCCGATCGGATGTCGTCGGAGGCCCCGGACCCCCACCAGGACAAGCCAGCCGCTACTGGTCAGGAGATGGACGACCCACAGGAGGAATCCGACGCCCACGGCCAGGGACGTGAAGGCGTCCCATGCGGCGGAAAAATCGGGCTGGCGAAGCCACTCCCGCAGGTAAAAAACCCGTGGTCCCGGATACAGCTCGGCCGCCGCCGGCCGTTGCCGGAAGTATGCGTCCAGGCTCTGCGTCAGGGGGGTCCCGACGAGCCAGGCCGCTCCGGCGACGGCCAGCCAGTACAGGAGGATCCACGGCCAGTTCCTCTGCGTCCATCGAAAGACCTGAACAGCCGTACTGGCAAAAGCATTCGTCACGACGACGCCTCCCACTCCCCGTGCCGCTGACGCTTGGCGACCCGCCGGAGAAACGAGGCCCGCGTGAAGGGAGACATCCGGTCGATGATCAGCTTCCCGTTCAGGTGGTCGGTCTCATGGGAAAAGGCCCGGGCCAGGAGGCCCTCCCCCTCCCATTCTCGCCACTCCCCCGTCAGGGTCTGCCCCCGTAAGCGGACTCGCCGGGGACGATACACGGGTGCGTATAGACCCGGAAAGCTGAGACAGCCTTCCTCCTCTCGAACCTCGCCTTCTTCCTCGATGACCGTCGGGTTCAGGATCACGAGGACCTCATCGGGCTTCTGTCCGTGGTGCAGGTCGATGACGCAGATCCGCTTCAAGATTCCCACTTGATTGGCGGCCAAGCCGATGCCGTTGGCATAGTACATCGTCTCCAGCATGTCTTGCACGATCCGGTGAATCTCGTCGGTGATCTCGGTGACCGGCTCGGCCGGCTGTTGTAAACGCGGGTCCCCATACTTCAGGATCTTTAGGATGGCCATTGAGATTCCCCTCCTCATTCCCGGGATCCGCGGGCCAGCGGCCCCCAGGCGGGACGCTTACGCTCCCTTCCGCCGCTGGCCCCGAGCGGCCGCCTTCACGGCCTTGAGCGTCTTTTCCAGCCGGACCTGGTATAACTGCATCAGCATGTCCCGAACTTCCGGGCGTTGGGTCAGGATCTGGCTCATCGCCCCGGCCGGGATCTCCAAGACGTCGGTCCGACTGCGGGCGACGACTGTGGCACTCCGAGGCCGTAAGGTCAGAAGGCCGACCTCTCCAAAGATGTCCCCTGCCTGAAGATGGCCGACGGGGATGGGCTCGGTCTCACCCTCATAGAGGACCTCGGCCACCCCCCGAAGCAAGACGAACAGCCGTTGGTCCGACGGGGTCCCCGCCTTCAAGATGACCTGGCCCGGCATGTAGAGACGCCAGACGGCCGCCTGGCTCAGGATGCGGAAGGAATTCTCATCCAGCAACTCAAACAGGCTACAGCGGCTCAGGGCCTCGGGCGTCAGGGCGACGCCCAGGGCCTGCTTGGAAAGCTCCGTCAGCAAGGCCGGGACGGCCGCATTCGTCGGGTCGATGGCGTGGGCCTTCTTCAGGAACCCGATGGCCCGGGTATAGGCCTCCTGCCGGACCGCCTCCCGGGCCATCTCTAAGTACATCTGGACGGCCCGCTCCGGCTCGCCGGTACGCCATAGGACCTCAGCATAGGCGTCCCGCAGGTCTTCATGGGCAGGGCCGCCGGCGATTTGCCGCTCGATGAGCATCCGGGCCTCGGCGTAAGCCCCCTCGTTCATCTTCTGCTGATACGCCTCTGCCCCACCGCCTTCCGGCGTCGGATGCGACGACATCGGGCTATCTCCTCCTGACAGAACTGTTCGGCTCGTGAGAATGGCATCGGAACAGCCCTTTCCAGCGCTCGGGAAGCACGATTTTTCAAACATCTGGCAGATGGGCAGGTAGGGTGGGCAAGGAGCGCCCCAGGGCTTTTTCAACCATCTGCCCATCGGCCCAACTGCCTATCTGCCGAAGCTTGAAAGATCGTCCGCAGGTCCTCGGTCCAGGGTGCGTCCGGCCAGGGCTCGCCCCGAAGCTCCAGGAGACGTAGGACGACCTCAGCGACGACACTGTTCGGCGTCGAGGCCCCGGCCGTGAGACCGATGGTCAGGGGACCGGACGGAAGCCAGCCGTCCGTATAAACGGGTGCCTGCATGTATGGTTTGTGGCGAATTCGGTCCGCCGAGATGAGGTCCTGGACCCCCTCGATGTGAAAGCTTGGGACCTTCTGCTGACACAGGTGGAGGAGGCTTCCCGTATTGCTACTGTTGAAGCCCCCGATAACGATCATCAAGTCGATATCGTCCCTTTGTAAGAGCGCCAGGACGGCGTCCTGGCGGTCCTGGGTCGCCGAACAGATGGTGTCAAAGGCCCGGAAGTGCTCCGCCAGGCGGTCGACGCCGTAACGGTCGATCATCGCCTGCCGAAGGATCTCTTGGATCTCCAAAGACTCGTTCATCAGCATCGTCGTCTGGTTCGCCAGCCCGATGCGGGCCAGGTGGACCGTCGGGTCGAAGCCCGGCGAGACGGCCTGGGCGAAGACCCGCAGAAACACTGCCGGGTCGCCCCCGTGGCGGATAAAATCGGCTACCTGCAGGGCCTCCGGACGGTTCAGGACGATCAGGTAAGCCCCGCCGGCGGCCAGCGCCTGGGACGCCGTCGCTCGGGTCTCTTCGTGCCAGTACTTCCCGTGGATAACGGACGTGAAGCCATCCCGGGCGTACTGGCGGACGCTCTTCCACACGTTCATGACCGACCCGCAGGTCGTGTCGACGACGATGCAACCCCGGGCCTGCAAGGCCTCCATCTCCTCGACGGGGACCCCAAAGGCCGGTAGGATCACGACGTCCCCCGGTTGAACGACAGAGTAGTCCTTCCGACCGTCCGGCGTACGGGGCAGGAACTCGATACCGCTCTCCTGAAGCCGTCGGTTCACAAAGGGATTGTGGATGATCTCCCCCGTCAGGAAGACCCGGCGGTCTGGAAATCGGGCCCGTGTCTCGTAAGCGTACTGAATCGCCCGGTCGACGCCATAGCAAAAACCGAACTCCCGGGCCAGCACGATACGGGTCTGCCCGACCTGGGCCTCGAAGTCATGAGCCCGAAACCAGTCGATCAGGGCACTCGCATAGTCCTGCTGAAGGACCGGCAGGACCTGCTTCTTCAACTGGAAACCCTTCCGGATGACGGGACCCGATTCCATCCGAGGCCGACTCCGATCTCGTGACAAGCCATTATCTTGGGCAGATGGGCAGGTGGGCCGATAGACCCCCAACTCATGGCGCATATCAGCTCATGGCTCATGGCTCATATCAGCGCATGGCTCATAGCTCATGGCTGATAGCTCATGGTCCCATGACCCATGAGCCCATAGGGGCCACGGGCTCATCTCACCGGGACCTTCTTGAAGCATCGTGCTTCCCGGGTGATGGGAAAGGCCGACCCGACGTCATTCTCCCACGCCGAACGGCTCTGCCCACGAGCCCGTCTCTATCGGAGCCCACCGAACCGGACGGTCTTGACCTTAAGGTTACATCCCTCCCGGCCGGGTGTCTATCCGCCGGGTGTTGGGTATCAGGGATCAGGCTTTTCCCCTGCCCCCGACCCCTATGCCCCAGGCGATTCAGGGGCCTCCTCGTCTCGGATGGCCTCTAACGCTTCCTCAAGCGCCTGGAGTTGGTCCTCGGAAAGACCCAGGTAGTGGCCGACCTCGTGGAGGACCGTGAGACGAACTTGGTGCCGGACCTCATCGGGGGTCTGACAGATGGCCTCGATATTGCGCTGATAAATGTAGATCGTGTCGGGGTAAGACCAGGCATGGAAGACCGATCGCTCGGTCCGGGGCGTACCGACGTAAAGACCGAGCAGGGTCCGCCCGCCCGGGACCCCCCGGACCTCCCGACCCGGCCGAGCCTTGACGACGACGGCTACGTCTGCCAAGTGCAGACGGATCTCCTCGGGCAGTCCGTCCAACGCTTCCTGCACCAAGCGCTCAAACCGGGAACGCGACATTCGAAGACGCCCCAGGGCCAAGGCCGATCTAACCGTTCCACCTTCCATGGTCTTTTATTCCCGGACCGTGGAAGGTTTGGATTTCGGCCTCGTCGGGAGGCCTTGCGAGGCGACCACGCCCCCGGGGTCGGCCTCCACGACCCAACCTTTTTCGGTCAGACGCAGGACGGCTTTCTCCCCATGAAGAAGCCGCCCGGCC